>LVBU01000346.1 GCA_001603185.1 Thermotogales bacterium Thermo_02
GTATATGATCCTTCCGAAGAAGATATGGGAGAAGATCTGCATAAATGGGTTTATAGCAGTTATTGCTGCTGTTAGTGACCCGCTCAGCCCGACCGTTTCAGTGAGATACACCGCAATAATCGAAGTGGCCCCTGCAATACCCAGCTGTCTCAGGAGCGTTCCCATATAGACGGCCCAGAGACCGTTTTTCAATAGTGGAGAAGCATCGGAAGTGAGCGGGAAGAGTCTGGTCAGAAAGCCTTTCCTGTGCGTAGTCTTTCGCTCTCCTTCGCGTACAAAGAGTATCGGAATGGCTGCTATAAGAGCCAGTGATGCAAACCACTTGATCGTCATACTTACCGTGAAGAAGAGAAGTAACAACGCCAACAATAGCCTGCCGGAAAACATACCCATAGAGTTTGCGGAATTCAGCAAAGACAGTTCTCTGGAAGTATTGCGTACAGAGTCTCTAGAACGTTCGGTGCTAAGGGCCATAGCAATGGGCTCGAATCCGGCCGTGAAAAACGCAATCAATCCGGAAAGCATAATGAACCCTGCCGGAATCTCTATAACTGAAAAGAAGAAGTAGAGAACTCCCGGAACGGCAGTAGTCACGAGAAGGAAGTATCTTCTTTTCTTGAAACCATCGGATATCGCACCCCATGCGGGAGATCCGAAAGTCTCAACCGCTCCCCTGACAGTTGTCAGAAGACCTATTACCAGCAACGACGCCCCGAGCTCACGGAGTTTCAGTTGTAAGAGCATACCGAAGCTGAACATAGCGGCAAAAACCAGTAGAGAAGACATCATTAATGGCAAACGTCTGCCAGGCATCAAGAGCCCTCCTGAAGTACGAAAAACTAACCAATTATAACATCAGTTCTAGCAGTCGTTGCCGAAATGCCGGAGGCTGTTCTGAAACTGTGAAATAGCTCTCAGTTTTCTCGATCTCTACTACTTTCGTAGGCTATTAGTTGATCATCCCCAGAAGGATCTTATGAAAATCCTCACGACGTCAGCTCCGCCGATGAATGTTCCAACGGTGCTACCGATGTTGGCAAAGACTACAACAAGCAGAATCCGTGTTACCCGGTTCCTCCAGAAGCCCTTAAAGGAGTTTACGTCTTCGCTCAGGTTTTCGAAATCCGAAACCTTGGGCTTTCTGACAAACGCCTCTGTGAGGCCGGCAAACCATCCGGCAGCGAGGAGCGGATTTAGCGAGCTCACTGGAGCAATGAAGAAAGCGGTTAGAATTGAAAGCGGATGGCCAAATGCTGCAAGAGTTCCCAGCGCCGATAATGATCCGTTCCAGAGTATCCAGGTAAGAATCTGATCGATACCCGCATCGCGATTCACAATAATAGTGGCGACTATAAGAGAGATAATGAGAATAGAGATCGTCCAGCCGATAATCTTCCCCGTTTTCTTCTTCGGGGGAATCTTATTAAGCGCTGATAGATCCTGTTCCTCATTTATGGCTTCCTTTAAGCCGGGAACGTGGCCAGCGCCCACAACCGCTACAATCTTCTTTCCCGGAGCATCCTTTATCTTCTGTGCCAAATAGCGGTCTCTCTCGTCGATCAGGGTCTCTTTCAATTCGGGAAAGGATTTCGATAATTCACTTAGAGCCGATGTCAACATATCTCCCGACTTTAGCTTGTCAAGCTCTTCTTCGGTAATCTTCTCGTCGCTGAAGATAGCCAGTACAAGGCTGAAGAACAGTTTCAGCTTTCCCCAGAAGCCTAAATTTCCCCAGATCCTGGCAAACGTAACCTGAATGTCCCTGTCGGCCAGAACCAGTTGGGCTCCGTTATCTTTTGCGGACTCAATGGCCTGGATCATTTCCTGACCGGCCTGAATACCTATCTGTTTGGCCATTCTTTTCTGATAAGAAGAGAGTATCAGATTTGAGAGCAGAAGGAAGGACTTCTTCTCTTTGATTACTTTCGCTATATCGGTCTTATTCCATCGGTCTCTGTCCTGCATTGACTGGTAACGTGAGTTGCAGAGCTCTACGGCAACAGAGTCCGGCTTCTCCTGTTCGATGATCTGTTTTACTTCTTCGGCACTATTCTTTGAAACATGCGCAGTTCCGATAAGTATAATCTCTTTATCTTCAACCTGTATTCTGTGAACTGTCTCTGACAACTAAATCACCCTTTCTCCTTTTGGCATCAAAGTATATTTAATCACAATCTTGCTACTAACAGGCATTTATGAGATTATCATTTATGTAGAAGAATGAACAAAAGAGGTGGTTATTATCGTTT
>LVBU01000347.1 GCA_001603185.1 Thermotogales bacterium Thermo_02
GTTGAAGGGTGATGAGTCTCAATGATTCCCAAATATGATGAAAAATCTTCCTGAGGTGGCGTCTTAGTAAGACAAGCCTGAATTTTCTCGGGTCTCTCCAGAAAAATGAGTTGGCGAAAAACACCGGTTGCGATTGAGTTTATTTAGTTGCTGACAAAATAACGCCATAAACAGTAAAGTCGAATTCAATATCTTTTAGGATTTGGCTTTGGATTTCTGGGAATTGTGTGCTATAATCTTCGTGCGAAATAGAAAACTCTATGGAAGGAGGCGTAGTTTGATGGTAAGAAGATTCCGGATCATGGCAATCGAGACCCTTAACAGGGTATCCGGTGATGCCGTATTGCGCCACGCCTTCATCCGTCGTGTGAGGTATAAGTTAGTATAACTATAGACGATGTTTGAGGGACCGTGGCTACTGAGAGCCACGGTCTTTTTTTTGTCGGTACTTTTGCAGGAGGTGCAGCTATGTCAGCAAAGATTCAGCAGAACGAGAGATTGCAGAAAAGCAAAGAATTCAGAAAGCCAAAAGAAAACGAGGTCTTTGGACCCTATTGCGTCTGGCTTTGAAAGAAGTGGGACCATGACCTCCCGGATCTGGAAAGATGGGGGTGAAACAATGATGATTGCGGTAACTGGTGAACTAAGAAACAGCCGAAGTGGATGTAGCGTAGTATTTCCACCCTTTATTGATGAACCGGAAAGTGCCATGGACCTTCCCGAAATAAGGAGCAGTACAAGGAGGTAAGAGATGAGAAAAATCTATAAGGGTTCAAGAGAGATTTCTATAGATGAAAGTTTGGAAAAACAGAGAATTGAGATCGAGAGAAGATTCAGCCGGCCTCACTATCTTTGACGGAGGTGTGAAATGGCAGACGCACTCTTTGCCAATAATGTAGTCAAGTATTTCAAGAAAAGCAAGAAGGAAATCACTGCCCTGAAGGGTGTCAGCCTCAGGATAAAAGAAGGAGAGATCTACGGTCTTCTCGGACCTAACGGTTCTGGAAAGTCGACTTTCATAAGAATCGCTTCGACGCTTCTAATTCCAGATCGAGGAAGTGTCTCGGTATTCGGACACGATGTCGATAGAGAGGCCTCGACAGTCCAGAAACTTATCAACAGAGTCTCGGTAGAGGCGAGTTTCTTCAGGAAGCTTTCGGCAATCGAGAACCTCTCTTTCTCGGCCGGTCTTTACGGGATATCCAAGAAGGAAGCAATTGAGAAGATCTACTATCTCTCAGACCGTTTCGGGCTTGAAAGAAAGAGACTGAAAGATCCGCTCGAGGATTTCTCAAGGGGTATGCAACAGAAAGTCGCCATCGTGAGGGCCTTCATGACTGAACCGAAGATGCTTCTTCTGGACGAACCCACGACTGGCCTCGATCCAAGAGCAAAGAGAGATGTACAGTCTCTGATTCGAGATGTGAAGAAAAACATGAGCACTACCATGTTGCTGACCACGCACGATATGGACGAGGCCGAAAAGCTGTGCGATTACGTTGCCATAATCCATCTGGGTATGATTGTCGCAGTCGGAAAACCTGCCGAACTTAAGAATCAGATTACTGGAAAGGTCGAAAACCCGACTTTTGAAGATGTTTTCCTCGAATACACTGGAATGACAATGGAAGACGCACAGTACCAGGAGGTAGAAACTGCATGAGTTCACAGCAATTGGTAAAGGAGCTTAGGGCTTCTTGGGCCTTTATAGAAAGGAACTTCAATTTTTCCAAGAGATACTGGAAGTGGGAGTTAGTCTTCTTTGTTTACACGATGGCCAACTCTGTGACTATGGGATTCATAGGAAAGGGTGTTGAGGCCTTTTCCGGTACCAAGCTGGATACGAGTTATCTGATACTGTATATGTTGCTCGGGTCTATTCTCTGGGGCTATCTCTCGATTCTCTTCGAGATAGTAGCCGAAACGGTAGCCTGGGAACGCTGGGAAGAGACTATCGAATACACTTTTATGGCACCGGTTAGGCGTGCAACCCATTTGCTGAGTACATGTGGATATGCCATTCTCTACGGAATTCTCAGGAGCGGCATGATTCTTCTTGTTGTTTCGATATTCTTCGATCTGAATCTTCAGAAGGCCAATCTGCTGTCTGCTGCCGGTATTCTGGCCGTCTCAAGTTTCTCATTCGTTGGACTGGGAATAGTTGCCGCCGTACTGCCTCTGATATCGCCTGAAAAGGGCGTGCAGGTCGTTCATATCTTCCAGGCGCTTCTGCTGATGTTCTCCGGGGTATACTATGAGGTCGATGTGCTACCGGGCTGGATGCAACAAGTGGGCAAGCTTTCGCCTGCGACCTATGCTTTGAGAGGTATGAGAGCTTCAGTTCTCGAAGGCAGAAAGATGACCGAAATGTGGAGCAGTATCTGGCCGCTAATACTCCTTGGAGCGCTGTTGCTTCCCTCAGGACTGATGTTCTTCGGGAAGATGGAGAAATGGGCAAAACGCAGAGGGGTGCTCAAGAGAAGCGGTTAGAAACGGATAATCATAAACGGCGCCGTCCACACAGACACTGTGCGTGATCGCGCCGTCTTTTATGTTTACAGTCCAAACATCGCTGTCAGAGTTTGATCAATTCTCCATTACCCATATTTACAGAGCTTCCTGGCAGATTCGAAAACTCCTCAACCGGTTCGCTTGCAACGATTCTCAGTCCATCGGTTTCGTAGAGGAAGAGCCCGTGGGCTGTGTCAGCTTCCTCAGAGTTCATCCTGATAGCCCATATGTTTTCGTAGTCTGTCAAAAGAGCGTTTATAGAAGTGTAATTGAAGCTTGAAGCCACAAATCTCGTGGTTGTCTCGAGAGCCTCTCCGGGACTGTATCTCTGCAGATTGCTGAACACGAGTTCGCAATATCTCTGGGTATCTATAGTGCCCTGAACGCTGGCGAAATCATAGACCGTTCCGTTATGACAGAAGGCATAGTCTACGCCTTTTACAAGTCCGTAG
This sequence comes from Thermotogales bacterium Thermo_02, assembly GCA_001603185.1. GTDB lineage: Bacteria > Thermotogota > Thermotogae > Petrotogales > Kosmotogaceae > Mesotoga. Next base: position 2,964 of record LVBU01000347.1, read on the forward strand.
AACGGATGTACATGGTTCGGGTTCACTACGTATCCGGGAGAGGCCTTTCTGGCGTGAACAATCCCCAGACTACTTTCAATAATAGGGTATTTCGATTCCCAGATAGCGCCAGTGGAGCTAAATGAAAGGCGATCTTCTCCAGAAATGGCAAATCCGAAGCCATCACCGTGAGGGCTGTTTATACCATCTCTTGACATTCTCCGGAGTATCTCGAAAATCCAGCTTGCATCTATGTTCTTATTGCTTTTGAAGGCAAGCATTCTACACATCTTGCTTCTCCGTTCTGGCTTCTTCATTTAGTCGGGCAATCGCTTCTATGAAATACATATGAAGTCTGAAATCACTCGTAAGCTCGGGATGGAACGAAGCGGCCATGATGCTCTTGTGTCTTACAAGCACCGGTACTCCGTTATAATTGGCCAGTACTTCCACTCCTTCACCGACAGAGTATATCTTCGGCGCTCTTATGAATATTGCCCTGAAGGGTACGTCTCCAAGATAGTTCATATAGAGATCTGCCTCAAAGCTATTGGCCTGTCTTCCGTAACCATTTCTCTCAATGGTAACGTCGAGAACTCGCAGAGTATCCTGAGCAGGATAGTTCTCAACCCCCTCTGACAGGAGGATCATCCCCGCGCAAGTCGCAAAGACCGGAAGGCCATCAACTATTCTCTCTCTAAGAGTATCCCAGATGCCGAAACGCTTCAGAAGCTTCGTCATGGTCGTCGATTCTCCACCGGGCATGGCCAGAGCATCGACCGATTCAAGGGTAGGGACGTCTTTAACCCATACCGGTTCGTGACCTATTTTGTTTATGGCCCGAAGGTGTTCCTGAATATCTCCCTGAATTCCGAGTACTCCGATCCTCAACTTCTACCAGCCTCTCTCTTCCATTCTCACTTCGAGTCTGTCGATCTCGAGACCGTCCATGGCGTCACCGATGTTTTCGGAAATCTCAACCAGTTTCTGTGGATCGTTGTAGTAGAGGACTGCCTCAACGATTGCTTTGGCCATTCTCGCGGGATCTTTGGACTTGAATATGCCCGAACCAACGAAGACTCCGTCGCAACCCAGTATCATCATCAGAGCCGCATCAGCCGGAGTTGCAACGCCGCCTGCAGCAAAATTCACTACGGGGAGTCTTCCGAGTTCTCTAATCTGACTCAGGATCTCCACAGGGGCTCCTATCTCTTTGCCGTAATGCACAAGTTCCGCATCGCTCATGAATTGGGTCTTTCTTATCTCTTCATTGACGGTTCTCATATGTTTTACAGCCTCTATGATGTTTCCGGTACCCGCTTCGCCCTTAGTCCTTATCATGGCGGCACCTTCGGCTATTCTTCTGACGGCTTCTCCCAGATTTCGCGCTCCACAGACAAAAGGTACAGTGAATATTCTCTTGTCTATGTGATATCTGTCGTCGGCCGGAGTAAGGACCTCCGACTCATCAATGAAGTCGACACCCACCGCTTCCAGAATCTTTGCCTCGGCTATATGTCCGATTCGTGCCTTAGCCATAACCGGTATGGAAACTGCTTCCATTATCTCTTTTATTAGACCGATCTTTGCCATTCTGGCCACTCCGCCCTGTTTACGAATATCGGCGGGTACTCTCTCGAGGGCCATTACCGCCACGGCACCAGCGTCTTGAGCTATGCTAGCCTGCTCGGGGGTTGTTACATCCATGATAACGCCGTTCTTGAACATTTCGGCGAACCCTTTTTTCACTGCCCAGGTTCCCTTGACTTCCATTTTCAACACCTCTCCTTTTTGTTATTGTTCCAGTAATCACTCTTAACGCTCGAGAGCCTTGAAAGATCTCCCTTTCCTCTGCCAACCTTTGCACAGGCCTTTCCATCTACCTCAACAATATCGGCAGTGAAGTCCAGTTTGTCTTTCAAAAGGGAGGACCCGACTCCGTAAACATCGACCGGTACTTCGAGCTTTTCGAACAGGTCTATCTTTTCGGCGTTGAAACCGCCGGAGACTATTATCTTCAGATCTTTCATTCCATTGCTGTCGAAATCTCTCCGTGCTATCCACACGAGTTCGGGGCATACGCCCAGAGAAGACCTGTCTTTTGGACTGACGGAACGATCTCTGAGACTTCCGGAAGTATCGAATCGAACTCCCCAGACACGCCCCCTGCCCGTTCCGATGACGGGTGATGGATCGGTCCTGCCTAAGATAAACTCTCTTCCTGTTTCAATAGTATAGGTTCGTGAGATGACATCATAGGTCGTGCCGATTACGTCATTGTCCCAGTCAACCAGAACGATTCTATTCACACGCGCGTCGACATACTTATCGAATTCCAGGGCAGCTTCACCGGTATCACCGTTGTATGCGGCGATCAATGCGTGAGGTATAGTCCCCATGCTCTCTACTCCCCAGTAATCTGCATTGGCATCGGTGGATACGCCAAAAGCTCCAGCTTTCAAGGCGGCGTAGCCATCCGTGGCCTGTGTCCAGTAGTGATCGAAGCGAGCACTGAAGAATAAGATCTCCTTTCCCCTGGCAGCCTTTACCACAGATTTCACTGCTGTGGCTGTTGAGGAGGCTCTTGCTATTACTCCCAGAAGTACCGTCTCGAGATAGCCGAAGTATCTGGGATCGCCATCTACCGTCATTATCGGTTCCATTTCACCCGCTTCATCGCCGTCGTAAAGCGCATGTATTTCGAGCTCGTTCCACTTATCGACCCACAAATCGTCAAGTCTCGTCTTCAGATCCCACTTCTGAGATGAAAGCTGTATCAGAGACTCTCTGTCCATATCCCATGCCGCGTGATTTATAGACCTCTCGAGCTCTATTATTTCTTCAGAAATCTCCCTGGCGCGTGTTTCGTCAGAATAATAGCCAGTACCAAAACGCAATATGGCGAGCGCCTCATCTATGCCTACGATAACGGCGTCTCTTCTGGGAAAAAACTGGTATAGAACGCGTCTGCTTACGCCTGCGCTCTTGAGAACCTCCACGAGTCGTGTGAAGTATTTGTCGGAATAGTAACCCGATCTCATTTTGTCTATCGGTACTTTGAATACTCTCGGATCAAGCCTGGTGTTTCCCATAAGATTCCTCCAGATTCTACACTCTTATCAAGTTTAGCTGGATTAACCTGACAAATCCGGAGAATGGACT
>LVBU01000348.1 GCA_001603185.1 Thermotogales bacterium Thermo_02
GTTCCGAATGAGTCGGCCTTCAAGATGAGTTTGAGGTCTTTCTTTTCACTTCCCTCTGAGGCCATTGATAGGAATTCCTCAAGTCTCACATGCCTTTTGTTGGTTATTGACTTCTCCTTCTGAACCTGGCTCTTTGCATACTGTGAAAGATTTCTGGCGCTTTCAAGACTGTCTACAACGTAAACGATGCTGTGAACATCGGGAACGCTATCGAATCCAATAATCTGGACCGGATCTGAAGAATGGGCTTCCTTTACACGTTTGCTGTTTTCGTTTATAAGGGCTTTCACTCTTCCGGAAGCAGTCCCGGCAACGATATAATCTCCCGATTTCAGTATTCCGTCCTTCATGACAATAGTAGCTAGCGGTCCCACGGCCTTGTCCAGTCTTGAATCGATTATTATGCCCCTCGCATTCACCTGAGGAACGCACTTTATGTCCGCCACCTCTGCTACCAGAAGTATCATCTCGAGAATGTCTTCAACTCCCTTACCGGTTTTCGCAGAAACGGGAACTGTGACCGTGTCCCCGCCCCAATCTTCGGGAACGAGTCCGAGTTTGGAAGCAAGTTGTTGCTTCGTCAGGTCGACATTTGCGTTAGGTTTATCGATCTTGTTGATCGCGACAATTATCGGGACTTTGGCAGTCTTTGCGTGATTAAAGGCTTCAACAGTCTGAGGCATAACACCGTCATCGGCTGCTACTACCAGTACCACAATATCCGTCGCCTGAGCGCCTCTAGCTCTCATTTCGGTGAAGGCTTCATGTCCAGGAGTATCTATGAAGGTTATCTTCCTTCCTCTTATTTCAACCTGATAGGCACCGATCGATTGTGTTATCCCGCCTATCTCTCCTTCGGCGACCTTCGCTTTTCTCATTTGATCAAGCAATGTTGTCTTTCCATGATCGACGTGTCCCATAACAGTCACGACAGGAGGTCGCTGAACAAGTCTTGTGCCCTCTTTGTAGAGTTCTTCGTAGCTATTCAAAAGACTTTCAAATGGATTGACCGTATCTTCCTGTATCAGTTCTATATCCCATTCATATTGTCTGGCAATGTTTCTCGAGTCTTCCATAGAGAGAATCTGGCCGGGTCTAAGTATTATACCCTTCACAAATTGATCCTTTATGATCTTGGAAATCGGTACATTCATTTTGCGCGCAATCGTGTCCAGTTTGAATTCATCACTCTTGAGCTTTATCGTTCTCTCGGCCTTTTGGACGATTGCCTTCTTTTCCGGTGTGGGTTCTTCCTTAACATCAAGCTTCTTTTCAAGCTTCTTAACTTCTTTTTCCTGAATCTTGTTCTTGGCTTTTTCAGTTTTCTTCAGTGCCTCTTTTTTCTCGTCCTCGTAGAGGCCTACAATAATGTTTACAGTTTCATCGTCAAGAACCGACATGTGGTTCTTAACAGTTACACCGAGCTCTTCCAGCTCATCCAGCAGCTCTCTTGCCGATATATTTAATCTTTTAGCAAGCTCATACACTCTGGCTTTTGGCATAACTCATTCACCTCCTGCCTGTGTGATCATCTTAGAGATCTCTAACAACAAGCCTTCATCGTCAACAGCAACTGCTGAGATGTTATCCTTGCCTATAGCTTTTCCAAGAGTTATCCGGTTATGTTCCTTGAGTATGATGCACTTTGCGCCTTGACTTTTGCAACGAATCTGCCAGTTCTTCTTTGTGGTGTCGCTAGCATCACAGGCTAGAAAAAGCATCTTGTTTCTTCTAGGCTGCTTCAGATAGCTTCTTAACTGGTCTTTGCCAAAAACAATTCTGTTAGCTTTCCTGCTGATACCGAGAAGAAACATCAGTCTATTCTCATCCATGTTACACCTTTTGTAAACTACGCATATTCGAGCAACACGATTTTTGCTTCCCCATAAGATTTTGATTCTAGCGATAGACTTTCCAGTCTTTCAAATTTTCTGCCCGAAATAAAAGAGTCAACGGCATCGAGATTGAAATTGAGAGCCGGTGTCTTATAATGCATTGGAATAATGAAAGAAGGTTCTATAGCCTTCGCAATCTTCCAGGCAGTGCTTGAATCAACTGTGTAGACACCACCGACAGGGATTAAGAGAACATCGGGTTCTGACAGTTTCTGTAATATTTCTGTTGCAGGAACATGACCTAGATCACCGCAATGAACAACCCTGAAACCGTCGGGCGTAGTCACATCGAACACAATGTTGGAACCACGTTTGCTGCCCTGAAGCTCGTCATGGAAGGTCTCATAGCCCTTAACTGTGAATCCAAAAGCTTCGTGGTTACCGGGTTCTCTTATCAGAGTATAGTCGTTATTGAATCTATCATGTGCATTGTGATCATGGTGCTGGTGAGATTCCACGATTATGTCCGGTTCGATAGAAGGCAGAGAGTATCCGACTCCTTCATCGAAGGGATCAATCAACATGATTCTTGTACCGCATATCAATGAAAAACATGAATGTCCGTGCCACTTCAACAACATATGCATCACCCAAGTATTTATTATATCACGGCTTCTGTAACATGTTTTTCCTGGACGTTTTGAAGACTTAGAAGACGGTCCTGTCGAGTATTTTTCCGGTCAGACTGACTAGAAAGACTACTCTCTCTGATAAGTCGATAATTCCGTAAGAACCGCCCGATCTGTCCTTGGGAAGGGCCACACTTCCGGGATTAAGGCTTAAAACTTCTTCAAGCCTTTTAATCTCCGAAACATGAGAGTGGCCGTTTATAGCTATTCCTCTGCTGAAGGGAGTTTTCTCGATCTCGTGACCGTGACTTATGATAATATTGACACCTTGAAGATTGATAGTCCGACTCCACGGAAGTCTTCTCTTACCTATTAGCAATGCATCCACATCACTGTCGCAATTTCCTCTTACACCGCAGATAACAGATGAAAACTCCTTTAGGATAGCGGAAAGGGACAAGGGATCGTAGTCATCGGGAATGGGATTCCTCGGACCGTGGTTGAGGTAATCACCACAATGTACTATAAGATCGAACCTGCCACAATTGTTGAAGATCTGACGCGTTCTCTCAAACGCTCCATGAGTATCTGATATTACCAGAATTCTTTTAACCATCTGAAGTATAGAAGAGCCCCTCCTTTGCAGAATACTGTGATCTCTTTTTCGACAGTGACGTTGGAAACTCCCAGAGGCTTTGAGTAATCTAACATGTGATCGAGAAGTGGGTATTTGAAGCCAGAAAGAGTAACAGAGGGTATGTTATCACCGAATGGAAAAAAAGACCAGGTCTCTCCAATCTGTACATTGAAGACACTGAAGCCCCTTATTATTCCGATTTGCAGATTCTCCTCGCTAATGAGAATCTTCAGGCGGTTGCAGGCGTTGTATATTGAAAAGATAGTAGCAATGAAGTGATCGGGTCTCTTGCCGGTGGCTCCAAAGACTTCGACTTCAGAAACGCCACGTCTTTCCAGCTCTCTGATAGCTATTTCTGTATCTGTATCATCTTTCTCAACTGAGAGTAAAAGCGTTTCTGATCCATGTTCTACACACCACTCATATGAAGAGCGCGAAAGAGAATCCATGTCTCCGACCAGAAGATGCGGATAAACACCCAGGCACCGAAGCATTTCAGCACCTGAATCGACCGCCACTACCAGATCCGCTTTGGAGAGTCGCCCGTTGTAAAATTCTTTGGAGGACGGGTAACTACCTCCTAAAAACAATGCCGCTGTTTTCACCTGTCTTTTCCAAGTCCTAGAAGGTTTCTGTATTTGTTGACCGTTCTCCTGGCGATAGATATTCCTCTCGTTTCCAGTTCCAGAACAAGTTGAGAATCCGAGATCTCTTGATTCGCCTTGATTATCTCGGCTATTATCTCTTGAGCCTGTTCTTTTTCCTGAAGGTTGCCAAAGAAATACCTCAGTGGAAAGGTCCCGACCGTGGTCTGGATGAATTTTCCCTTAACCGCTCTGCTGACAGTCGAAACAACAACGCCAATCTTTTCGGCGATTTCGTTCATCTTTAAAGGCTTAATTCTATTGTCGTTCTTCAGGAGATAGGCTGCGTTCTTCATTACTATCTCGTTCCCTATCGTCAGAAGCGTGGCCTTTCTTCTCTCAAGTGAACCTATGTAGAACTCAGCCTCTTCGAGTTTCTCCTCAAGATACTGCTTGGCATCCTTCTCACCGTGATCCAGTATGTCTTTGTAAGCATCGTCCACATTCATTACCAGCGAGTAATCTCGGACTGTAACAACAAACTTTTCATCCAGAAAGTCGATGTAGATATCCGGTTCCACATAGCGGACAAAGGCGCCGTCATTGTATCCCGAAGATGGATACAGGCCCTCACCTATAAGCGAATCAAGTTCGGCCCTATCTGAGGCGAAGACACCGTCGAAGCCCCCGTCCCGTATTATGTTGATGATCACTTTGAGATCTTCGACAGAGCATTGACCATCTGAAGCTATAGAAGAGAGGTGAGAGGTCAGGAGTCCATAATCATTCATGTTGTCCAGTAACAATTCGAAAAGTCTGAGTTGAGAGTCTTCGAGCACGTAAAACGCGAAATCTCCGAGAATCTCTCTGAAAGTTGGAGGCTGCGATTCAAGTCTATCGAAGTCCCAACCTTCACGATCGGTATTATCGGATTTCATATAGATCGAATAGTCTATTGGCTGGGAAAAAGAGTCGCTATCTTCTGTGTTCTCCTCGTCTGAGGACCTTTTGTTCTCCTCTTCTCTGTCTTCTATAAGATCATAGTCCTCTCTTCTGATTTCCAGTAAAGGATTGGCCTGAACAATCTCTTCAAGCTCGGCCGTAATCTCAAGAGAATTCAGTTGAAGAAGCTTTAAAGCCTGCTGAGATCTTAATGACAGACCAAGTCTCTGTTCCAGCTTTTGAGATACTTCATGTCCTAATTCCATAATGCTAGCCCCTTAGTTCTTCAAGATACGAGAAGACTTCTGAGTAACTGCGGCCAATACTGGAGGCCGTTTTTGAAGGATCCGCGCACGACATTAGTTCAGAAGCCTTGCCCATGAAATACATTCCCAGAATTGCAGCCCTTTTCATGTCACCGGTCTGGGCTGCGAAACTCCCTATAGTTCCCGACAGCAAGTCGCCGCTGCCACCCTTTGCCAGACCGGTTGTTCCGGTCACGTTTATATCTAACCTTCCATTTTGATCGCACAAAACTGAACTTGCGCCCTTAAGAATAGTCATGCATTGATTGCTTCGACAGAAATTCATAAGAGATTTCAAATCAGGCTCGCTCTTGCTTAGTATTCTGAATTCCCCCTGATGCGGGGTTGTCAGACTGTTTCTCATTCTCGATAATACTGATAGATCCTTCGAAAGTGCGTAAAGTGCATCAGCATCTACAACGAAGCTCTTTTCAGAAAAACGACCAAACAACTTCTGAATAGCATAAACGGTATCCTCTTCTCTGCCGATACCGGGTCCGATAACGACCGAATCAACGTTTTCCACGAGTTCCGAGATAACCGGCAGGTCGTCTATAGAAAAGTGTGAGCCAGAAGAAACCAAAGAGATACTCTCGGGAAGACTGTTGCGTATTACCATTGCCGCTTCAGGAGGTGTGTAAGTGTAAACCATTCCGCAGCCAGAAAACATGGCTCCAATAGCGCTCAGAAGTGGCGCACCCGAGTATTTCTCACTTCCACCTATTATCAGGACTCTTCCATATGTCCCCTTATAGCTATTGGGCGGACGTAAGGGGAGAAGTTTCACTACCGTCTCATCGTCGATCAAATAACAGCTTGAATGCGATTCTATTATGGTACTCGAAAAACCCTCGTTCTTGACTACGACCTCACCACAATACTCACGCCCGGGGTAGATGAACTGACCTGTCTTTCCAGTTGCGAAGGTTACGGTCTTATCAGCCATGAAGGCTTGCTCCGCAATACTACCATCAAAGCCGGAGACTCCTGAAGGAATATCTATAGCGATTCTATATACATTCAACGAGTTTACGAGTTCAATCAAACTGGCCAAGCGATTCTCCAGCTTTCCGTGAAACCCTGTGCCAAATATTCCGTCAACCACAAGATCAGATTCTCTTAGTAGATGCTCGAGATTTGAAAGCTCTTGAAGACCAAAAATCGAGCCGCCCATCGATGAAAAGAACGCAGCATTGCTTCTGCAGTCTTCTGATGACGGTGGATAACAAGCGATAACTGAAATGTCCAGTCCTCTATTCAACAGCAATCTTGCGACAGCGTATCCGTCTCCACCGTTATTTCCGGAACCGCATAGCACAACGCCCTTATTGACCCCTAACTTCAGCACTTCCTCAAAAACGCTTCTTGCGGCGTTCTCCATAAGAAGTAGCGAGGGCATGCCTCTTTCTATTATATCTCTATCGATTCTCCTGACTTCCTGGGGAAAAGCGATCCTCAAAAGTATCACCCCTCACTTAGATCTTATCATTTTCGCAAACAGTTGGCATGTTATAATCCTGCCGAGGTGAATTGAATGAAAGCGGTCTTTTTCATGATTTTCGTTTTGATCTTCTCGGTCATCTTTGGAGCTGAAAAGGCCAGCGATTACGATTTTCTGACCTTTTTTTTGATGCAGGTTATTGAATCGGGCAGTATAGACGCAACTGTCAATATGGAGTTTCATCTAATGGATTCCGATTCCAATGACTCATATAGAGATATGACAGTAAGAATGAGGTTTATTCTCAGTGACTGGGAGGATTTATATCTAGAGTTTTTCGAGCCTGAAGAGCTCGCAGATATCTCTTTCGTCTATCTTGCCAGAGAAGAAGTAGTTTTCAGTATGGTCAACGGAATTCCGTGGAAGCAGTATCGCTGGAGTTATGAAGCTGATCTTATTGGAAATCTTCTTGGCCAGTTCCTTAGAGGACTCATGGAACCCGCGAACTTCAGCTGGGAAGTTGAAAATGAGCCTCAAAGGAGTGTATTCCGTATAGTGCCCTCTGATACGAAGTTGCGTTTTCTTGGTCTTCTGAGCGGAGGGGGATATATTCCCAATCTGATGCGAATATATATCTCGCTTTTCACGAGGGAGGGTTATTCTCCAACTCTCGATTACGTGAAGATTACCGATAGACTCGAAGAGGAGTACCTTTACATTGAATTCGAGACTTTCTCATTGAGTGTCGACAGAAGAATCTTTTCGGACTCGAGAAAAAAGTTCTACGAGTCTTTTCAAAAGTAGTCGCTTTTCAGCTTAATGATTATTCTGGGTATTTCGATGTCCAAATCTCTGTCAAATAAACTGGTAGTCACCAAGAATTCTCTCAAAAAAATATACGCTCTGTTCTCTATCCTTAAAGACCCTCTGATAAGCAAGAAACATCCGGCATATATTCCG
>LVBU01000349.1 GCA_001603185.1 Thermotogales bacterium Thermo_02
ATTGTCTAATGGAGCTCTAATTATGGATGATGTGTGTCCTGTAAAAAAGATTCATGTAGATATTGAAGTCAGCCGATCATTTGCCAAAGATGTATCCGGACTATCAGAGCTTTTCAAAATACTGGGCGATGAAACAAGGACGAAGATAGTCTATCTTCTTTCAAAGTCGGATCTTTGCACATGTGATCTTGCGGAGATACTTGTACTTACTCTTCCCACGATATCACATCACCTGAGATTACTTAAGGCCTATCGATTGGTGAAAAGTCGCAGAGAAGGCAAAGAAGTCTATTATTCCCTTGTTGACAGCCATATCGTCGAACTTATAAAAACAGCCAAAGAGCATTTCGAAGAGAGCGGTGGTGAACAGACAGTTGACCAGACACAGACTTGAAGGGTTGAGCTGTCCCGTTTGTGCTGCAAAGATCGAAGACAGGATAAAGGAAAGCGGCTTAAAGGGGAGAATAGACTTTTCTTCGCAGTCTCTTATACTGGAAAACGAAGACCTCGATAGAATACAGAGAATAATATCCAGCGTGGAACCGGGTGTCAGAATAGTTGAGTCTTCAGACCGGCATAATCGCTTAAGGACTCTGATTCCCATCTTAGTTGCCGGCAGTGTTTTCTTACTCGCCTCAATAGTCGATGACTTTCTTCATGGGCAGTACGAGATACTTGAGTATTCAATATACATACTGGCATATGTAATCGCGGGGAGCAGAGTGTTATCAAAAGCTTTTAGAAATGCGGTCAAGGGAAGGTTTTTCGATGAAAACTTCCTGATGACAGTAGCTACTGTAGGTGCTCTCTTGATTCACGAACTGCCCGAAGCAGTTGCAGTAATGCTTCTGTTTAATATCGGCGAGTTCTTTGAAGGGCTGGCTGTTTCAAAATCGCGAAAATCTATCCTTGCTCTCGTTGATCTAAAGGCAGAAATGGTTAGTCAGATTATCGACGGGAAGATCATTTCTGTTAAAGCTTCAGAGATAAGAATTGGAGATTCCTTCATTGTCAAACCCGGCGAAAGAATACCTGTAGACGGAGTTGTTGTAGCTGGAGATACCTGGTTAGATGTCTCTCATATTTCGGGCGAAAGCAGGCCGGTAAAAGTAGCTCGAAAGAGCGTAGTATACGCAGGATCTATTAATACTTCAGGTCTAATAGAGGTGGAAGCAACCGCCAGTCTTGAGAAATCCTATACAAGCAGGATGCTTCAAATGGTCGAAGATGCCTCTTCAAGAAAAGCCACTACCGAGCGCTTAATAACCAGATTTTCTAGAGTCTATACTCCCATAGTTGTTCTCAGCGCGATTTTTCTGGCCTTGATTCCTCCCCTCCTCTTTGGTGGTAATTTCGCTGAATGGATTCGAAGGGCCTTGATTTTGCTTGTGATATCCTGTCCTTGCGCTCTAGTAATATCAATTCCACTGGGATATTTTGCTGGAATAGGAAGGGCTTCAAAGAATGGAATACTGATAAAGGGGAGCAATTATCTTGAAGCGCTGACTATGATTGATACCGTGATCTTTGATAAGACGGGAACACTTACCGAAGGAAGGTTCAAGGTGACTGAAGTTACATTGCTTAATGGCAAACCCATGGAAGAAGTCCTTGGCTTTGCGGCAGCAGTTGAAAGTTACTCGAACCATCCAATTGCCCGGTCCATTATGGAATTCGTTTCTTCAAATGGACTGAACACAAAGAAGTTTAGTGTAAGTGGTTTTTCCGAACACCCTGGAAAGGGCGTTACTGCAAAAGTCGACGGTAAGACTGTGGGATTAGGAAACCAAAAGCTTCTCAAAGATTTCAACCTGATTCCTCCTTACAATGGAAGTCAGGGAAATGTGTTTCTGGTAGTTGATGGAAGACTCCTCTGTGTTATGAAAATATCGGATTCGCTTAAGAGTGACTCGAAAACAGCAATCGACTTACTTAGAAGGCAAGGAATTAGAAGAATAGTAATGCTTACCGGAGATGAAGATGCCGTGGCCAATTCAATATCTCAAGAGCTTTCGCTGGACGACTACGGTTCAGGACTTACTCCCCAGGGTAAACTCCTGAGACTTGAAGAGCTGGCTAAATCCGGACGCAGAATTGCCTTTGTTGGAGATGGCATAAACGATGCTCCGGCGATCATCAGGGCAAATGTTGGCTTTGCTATGGGGAATGCCGGTTCGGATGCAGCGATCGAGACTGCCGATGTGGTAGTTTCTAATGATTCGCCGTTACAGATTCCGAAAGCCTTGGCAATTGCAGAAAAAACTCGAAGTATAGTCATTCAGAACATCATATTTGCGCTAGGAGTAAAGGGACTCTTCATATTCCTTGGCGCTTTCGGTCTAGCGAATATGTGGGGGGCAGTCTTTGCTGATGTCGGCGTAACGATGATTGCAATCGTCAATTCGCTCAGAATTCTATCGGACAAGTTAAATACATAGCGTGCCTTTGCACCTCAATCAGAGAAGAAGATCCGTCTTCTCATTATAAATTCAAGACAAGCCGAGAACCTACTTAATAACCAGTCGGTACCTGTCTCCGGAAGCTTTCTCAATGATTACCCTTGTGAAGAATTCCTGCGCGACCAGAAAGGCATGCGAAAGCGCTATTCCAAGTTCTATCCAGTGGTGTTCACCAAGAATACTGGGTTTTGTCCAGATATAGAGTTCGTTGTTGTGAAAGGCAAACCGCCAGGGTTGACGGTTAAGAGAAGAAGGAGCCAGTCTGCAGGCTTCAAGTATCTGCAAAAAACGCTCGTCTTCTGGAAGAGTTCCCTCGACTAAGCTGGAAAGCTCCTTCCTCCTCCCCATGTTTGTAATCAGGTCATTGATAGAAAACTTTCCAGGTTCTTCTTTACCAATTACTATACCTGCAGGAGCAGCGGTTTCCTTGATACCGGCGTTCCAGCAACTTGCATAATTCTGCTTTGTGAGTTCTAAAACTATGATCTCTCCCTGAAAGCCATACTCTACAAGACAGTTCGGTTTATCCATACATGCTGCAAATATCGTACCAGATCCCTTTCCCAAATCGCGGAGTTGCCAATCAAGGCGCCTTGAATGCAGTGACGGCAGGCTCTTGAAGAACTCTATAATCCTGCTCTTTTCCTCTTCAGATAGAACATGAGAAGCAAACCTCCTTGTAGAGTGTCGCATCTTTATTGTCTCGATTATCATAACTGCCTCCCGCACAGAGACTACTCTCCGGAGATACTAAACCCATCTATTTTAACTGAAACTGGTCCTAGATAGTCTCCATCGAGTTCAACTTCTTTTGAAAGCTGCATTGACAGTATCTCCCTTAGGTTTCCTGTTATCGATCCTCCGGTAACCGGTATTCGCTTACTACCGTCGTAATACCAGCCCAGTCTTATCTCTCCTCCAAAATCGCCAGTCGTTTCATCAACATCTACCGCCGAGAAGTGAGAAACTTCAATATGCGGTTCAGAACGCAAATCATCTAAACTAAGACTACCTGGCCGCACTGAGAAGTTCATCACATCGCCCGTAGGGATTATCCCAAGGTAGCTTGAGAATCTTATATCGCCCCAGAATCTAATTAGCGAACCTTCTTCCACAATAAGGCAATCTCTAAGGGGTAATCCATCCTTGTCTACTGGTTCGCTATAGTAAGAGGTCTGCAATTCTGGGAGGAGCTCAATATTGACCTTGTCTCCCGATTCTTCCCCCTGAATGGAGTTGCCCGCTTCGGCCTGGGATATCCTATCGTACTTCATCTTTGCACTTGATTGGTTTAGATAGTATCTCATAACCTCTTTGACTGGCTCGCCTGTGAGAACCACAGCAAAATCTCTGAGAGCCGGAGTATGAATTGCGCGAGCCCTGTCTCTTGCCATGATTATCAGCCTTTTCATCCTGTCTCTAATTACCGTTCTATCAGGGAGTGCAACCTTATAATCGTCATAGAGCTCGACTTCTTCTTTACCTGAAGCTGCGATGATTGTCTCTACATGAGTCCTGTAACTGCTGTAGGAGACATCTAGTCCAGCGGAATTGACAATTCGATGGTCATTTCTGGTTACGAAAATCTCTACGGAGTTCAGCCATGCGTCTTTTTCTACATCCGCCTCGAAAACCGCTCCAATAGCTTCTGAAGAAATGGCTGAAAGATCTAGGGCCTTCGATTTGAATCTCGCAGTATAAGGATCTGCTATTGGGTACCAGGGATTCTTAACAAAGCCTGCCGCAAAAGCCGCACCTTCTAACGATTCTCGAAGCTCCTCTTCTTCCATTGTGGAGAAAATTTTGACACTCGAGCTTCCCCTGTACTCTTTGTCTTCATCCTGGAAGTCCCTGTAGACGATAACGTTGAAATAGCGAATACTCTTGGCTCGGCTCATATCGAGTTTCTTGCCTACAAAAAAGTGTTCTTCACCCCGTACGGTTATCTCTTCTATCTTCCAGGCATCTACTTCTATGCTTTTCAGTATTTCGCTGATCTTCTCCAGCATACTATCCCAACCTCGCTTTTGCCTTTATATGTGGTCCCCCCGCGGAGACCTTAACGAACTCTTTGTGTCCCTTTCCACAGGCTCCCGTTCCAGAGAGTTCAACTTCCTTCGAAACCATTGAGATCGATTTCAACAGTGTTGGAACATAGCCTGTGATCATCACTGGAGAGACGATTCTTCCGGTCAATTCACCGTTCTTAATCTCTCTTCCGTAGGCTATAACGCATTGAATGCCCCAGTTCTTTGGATCTTCCATTCCGCTATAGTAATCCTCCAGAAGATAGCCGTCTTCAATCGAGGCTATCATATCTTTCAGGGAAGACTCTCCAGGCGAGAAGAACGTGTTTGTCATTCTTGCGTATGCTTTACGCTCGAAGGACTCTCTTTTGCCATTCCCGGTGGGTTCAGTTCCAAGAATATCGGCTGAGACGATATCTGAGATTCCCCTCTTGAGAATCCCCTTGTCAATGATTATAGTGTCACATGCAAGGACTCCTTCATCGTCAAAGGCGTATGACGATACTTCTCTAGCTGCAGAAGCCCCATCGTGCATAGTAACGAGTGGCGATGCAACCTCTTTGTTCAGGTATTCCACAGCTTTCGCACGACCTTTGACAAACATATCCATCTCTACGCCATGTCCAAAAGCTTCATGAGCAATGAGTCCGGAAACATCGGGAGAACAGATGACGTCATAGACGCCAGGGGAAACTCTTTCGGAGGATAGCAAGAGTCTGGCTTTTTCAACAACGCTTTCCACTTCAATATCCATCTCATCGAGAATCTCCAGGCCCTTCAAACCCGAGAAGCCTTTTATGCCATATTTCGTGATCTCGCCTCTTCTCGATACAACATAAAGGTAACCTTGAGACCACATGTAGGACTGCTGAAGGTCCTTCTTTGAAGAAAGGAAGAGTTTGCTGACTCTTACATTTTCTAGAACTGCAGAGACATTCAGAACTTCTTCTGAGATAGCGTGTGCACGTTCCACTATTGAGGTCAGACGGGTAACGATTTCTTCGGGGGTACTGCTTGAGGGCAGTGAATGGACCTCACCCTCGAAATCAACGACCGTGCTGGTTTCTAAGATTGGCCGTACCGAGCAGTGCTCAAGAGAATGTTCCATTATCTTCTTTGTAGTGTATTCGATTCTCTCTCTTATGGATTCAATAATACTCGATAGATTGCTTTCATCTATCCTGTCTATAGAGTATTCGAAGTAGCCCAGTCCATTATGGACTCTTATCACGAAACCTCTCTCGCTCCAGGCACTTTCCTTTACACTCACCCCCGTAGTCGTCACCTGAAACACCTTTCCCCGGACGTCTGTTCCAAGGATGGAGACGTACTGATAACTTCTACCAAGCAATTCTATCAAACCTTTCAGAATGGGCCTCTTACCATATAAGAATTCTGATTTTTCAGCTTTCATAATACCTCCTCGTCATTTCCACGTCTTTAAGTCTTCAGATTATCTTAGCCACACACTTCTACATATCATCTGTCTCTTATACACATCTCC
>LVBU01000350.1 GCA_001603185.1 Thermotogales bacterium Thermo_02
CTCAGTATGTAGATTATATCATACTGACGATTTACGTACAATAGCTGTGTGCCTTTTATATAAAGCGTTATAGAGACCTAGCTTCTAAAACGTGTTATAACGCATTTTCTCAAATCCGTGTGTGCTTTTTATCGTTTTTCGTCAAACAAAGGCATTACAGGCCATTATACGAAGGCATACTTTATAATCCTTTCTGCTGGCGGTTTCTGATTTCCGAGATAATGTCTCTGTATTTGTTTGCGAGTCTGTAACTCTTTCCTTCCCTTACGACAAGCTCTTCCCTGATTCCGGAGTAGTGTTTTGATAGCGCACCCATTATAGCACCCAATGCCATGGGGCTCTTTATGATTTCTTCATCTCTCATCTCCAGATACCTGTTTATCTCTTCAACCAGTTGCTCTCCTTCAAGAGGTGAATCGACGAGCGAGAAGATCATAGCGGTCGTTGCCGGCTTCAACTTTCTCAACAGAAACTCCTCAAGCTGCTCCGGGCTCCACTCTTTCTGAAGACCGGGTTGCCCTGGCTTGCGGGAGAGCTCCTTTCTAAAGGCCAGGATCATAAGCTCCATAAATGAGCTTATTCTCTTGTCGTAGTCATCGTCTGTCATAAGTATAGAAGCGACCGAACTTACCGGAAGTTCTATTAGTTCAACCATCGAGAAGAGTTCTCCAAGCCGACGAACAGTGACGAACGGTCTTCCGAGCTCGATCGTGTCCGGAAGTATTAGGAGAGCGTTTCTGGCAACACCTTTTGCCTCTTCGTAGTTCTCGCATATTATAGCTGCGACTCTTATTTGAAAGCTTTCATTCACCTTCCAGATACCGGTGATCTTCTCTCTACCAGAATGCCTGACATAGTCGACCGAAAAACCCGACACCTCTGCGAGTCTGTTAACAAGGTCCCCATACGCCCTCTCAAGGCTCTCGCGGTCTCCCCTAAAATCCGGATAGGTCTCCAGCAAGTGTTCGATATCCGCGATTATCGGTCCGGGACTAACGTATTTTGAAAGATAGCCCTGTATAAAGCGATTTCTACTTGAATTATCTCCGCCTTCGTCAGTAAGCTTTCCAAGTATCAGTACAACATCTACGGCTGATACGCTGGCCGACATACCCATCACCTCTCTATTACATATGCTACCACAATTATGCGACGAATACTATACTATATAGTAC
>LVBU01000351.1 GCA_001603185.1 Thermotogales bacterium Thermo_02
CTCTCACAGATAATACAGACCTGACATACAGGCTATGTTTTCTCCCTGGAGAAGACTTTGATTTCAGCCCCGGTAGCTTTCAACAGATCATCTGGTGACAGCCAGATCTGAAGACCCCTTTTTCCGGCGCTCATAGAAATCTTCTCTTCCAGCAGCACTTTAGAATCAATAAGAATTTTGAAGCTTTTTTTCATGCCGATAGGCGACACTCCACCCCTAATATAACCGGTAAGCGACTGAAGCTGTTGGGCGGGGATGGTCTCGACTTTTCTGTTCCCCGTCTCGGCAGCGAGGACTTTGAGATCTATCTCTCTGTTTCCATTCAAACAGCAAACGAAGACTCCCGTTCTATCTCCTCTGACGACCAGTGTTTTTACAGTCTGATCAACAGTTATACTGAGCTGACGGGCAACGTGTTCGGCTCCGAGATCGTCGTCGTCAACGGCATATTCGAGGATTTCGTAAGGTATATCCAGCCTGTCCAGAATTCTTGTCGCATTCGTCTTTGCCAACATAGACTCCCTGAACCCGATACGGAAGCCTCCTCTAAAGATCCATGAGTGGCACCGTGTCTGGAATTATCAGCTCTGCCCGGGTATTATTAACGACTTCTTCAACGGAGACACCCGGGGCCAGTTCCTTCAATAAAAGACCGTTTTCAGTGGGTTCTATGACTGCTAACTCTGTTACTATAAGATCGACAGGCCTTACCGATGTAAGGGGAAAGTCGCATTTCTCTACTATTTTAGGTGTTCCCTTTCCCGTGTGCGTCATCGCGACTATAACTCTCTTCGCGCCGGTAACGAGATCCATTGCTCCGCCCATTCCTGGGATCATCTTTCCAGGGATCATCCAGTTCGCCAGAAGACCTTTTTCATCAATCTGCAGCGCTCCCAGAACGGTAACATCCAGATGTCCGCCTCTGATAAATCCAAAGGACATCGCGCTATCAAAGGCCATAGCGCCCGGCAAAGCAGTTACATACATTCCTCCGGCATTGGTCATATCCTCGTTTTCCATTCCCTCTTGAGGAACGGGGCCCATGCCTATTATTCCATTTTCCGATTGGAAGAAAACGGCGACTCCCGAAGGTATATAGTTGGCAACCATTGTCGGAATACCAATTCCCAGATTCACGAGATCACCGCTCTTCAACTCTCTGGCCACTCTTCTGGCAATTATCTCTCTAGCATCCACCGCTATTCCTCCCAACCAGTATATAGTCGACAACGACTCCCGGTGTGTTAATCTCTTCGGGACCTATGGAGCCTACCGGAACGATCTCTTCCACTTCGGCAATCACACACTTCGCCGCCATTGCCATGAGTGGGTTGAAGTTTCTGGCAGTAAGGGCATATGTGAGATTACCGTAGTAGTCAGCCTTCTTGGCCTTCACTATGGCAAAGTCCGCGCCCAATGGAAGCTCCAGAAGGAATCTCTTGTCGGCTACAGCAACTATCTGTTTTCCCCGCTCGACAACTGTGCCCAGACCTGTTGGAGTCAGCACGCCGCCCAGTCCAACTCCTTTAGCCCTTACTCTTTCGGCCAGAGTTCCCTGAGGAACAAGCTCGACCTCAATCTCTCCAGAGATCATCTGTCTTTGAGTCTCGGGATTTGTCCCGATGTGTGAGGCTATAACTTTTCGCACGAGCTTGCTCACTATGAGCTTTCCGACTCCCTTTTCTGGAAAGGCGGTATCATTTGCTATGATAGTCAGCTCTCCCGTACCTGAAGATATGAGTATATCGATTATTCTGTCTGGAGAACCACATCCCAAAAAACCTCCGACCATTATTGAAGACCCGGAAGATATTAGTCCAGCCAGTTCGTCTTTATTGATGACTCTCAAAACATGCCCCCCTTTCTATCTGCTCAGATTAGCGTTGGCGAATATCCAGAACGTCCGCATTATCGACCGATAGGACTACTTGGTGAAAGAGCGAACCATCTGTATTTCGAATACCCTTGAGATTATGCTATCACAATTTGCCTGACAAAAACTGAACACGCTCTCCAGAAAAAGGCTATAAACGTCAAAGAAGATTACTCTCCGATACCTTCTACAAAGCCAAATTAGTTAAGGTACTTTGTAATAAATTTAGACTGCACTAAAGATTTTTAATGTTATATT
>LVBU01000352.1 GCA_001603185.1 Thermotogales bacterium Thermo_02
CAGATGTGTATAAGAGACAGATGTTATACTCCTTTATCAATTTCGGGAGTATGTGATCCTTCGCTATATGATACTTCTCCGAATCGGTGTATCCGGGTATCTCTATCACTTCCATCCTATCTCTCAATGCAGGTGGAATAGAGTAGAGAACGTTTGCGGTCGTTATAAACAGAACCTTGGAGAGATCGAACGGGACTTCAAGAAAGTGGTCCGTGAAGCTACTGTTCTGTTCGGGATCCAGCACTTCCAGAAGCGCAGAGGCCGGGTCGCCCTGAAAGCTTATGCCCATCTTATCGACCTCGTCCAGCACGATCACAGGGTTACTCGAGTTCAGCTTCTTTATCATCTGTATTATTCGTCCGGGAAGAGCTCCAACATAAGTCCTTCTGTGACCCCTTATTTCGGCTTCATCTCTCATTCCACCCAGAGATATCCTTCCGAAAGCCCTGCCCATTGCTTCGGCTACCGACCTTCCGAGAGAAGTCTTTCCAACGCCTGGAGGGCCGACAAGGCAGAGAATGGGGGCTCTTAAGTTCTCTGAGAAGGTACGTGCAGCAAGAAACTCAAGAACTCTCTCCTTAACATCTTCAAGCCCGTAGTGATTTCTGTCGAGTGTCTTTCTCACGTCTCTTATCCCGACAGAGTCTCCCGTTTCTTCGCCCCAGGGCAGACCCAGAAGCCAGTCAAGATATGTTCTCACCACAGTCGCTTCGGCAGAGTACGGAGACATCTTCTCGAGTCTAGATATCTCCTGAGCCGCCTTTTCTTTAACCTCGACCGGTAGTTTGTCAGAGGCGGCCTTCTCTCTCAATTCCCTTACTTCTTCGTCCTCTTCACCTTCCAGTTCCTCTTGAATCGCCCTCATCTTCTCGCGTAGATAGTACTCTTTCTGTCCCTGTTCGATCTTCTCTTTTACTCTTTTGTCGAGCTCCTCCTCAAGGGAGAGAATCTCAATCTCTCTACTCAAGAGTTCCATAAGAGTGTTCAGTCGATCTTTGGGTTCGATTTCCTCCAGAAGCTTCTGTTTCTCTTCAAGAGAAAAAGGCACTATAGAGGAGACGAAGTCGGCGAACTTGTCGGCATTGGATGTATCTTCAATAGCCATGGCGGCCTCGTCAGGAAACCTTCTGCTCATCGAGACATACCTGAGCGTCAGTTCCTTAACCTTTCTCACAAGAGCTTCGAGCATCTTGCTCTTTCTAGCTTTGGACTTCAGAGTCTCGAGTTTCACGAAAAGGGCGTTCTCTTCATCCTTTAATTCGAGAATCTTTGCTCTGGTAAGTCCTTCAACCAGAATCTTGTAATTCCCATCCGGCATCTTCATCAGCTGCACTATGCGACCGACAGTCCCTATTTCGAAGAGATCTTCGATGGCGGGCTCGTCTTTAGTAAGATCTCTCTGGGATACCAGGAAGATCATCTGATTGTATTTGCCAATTGACTCCTCAAGAGCCGAAAGAGATCTCTCCCGTCCCACATAAAGCGGCATTACCGAAGAGGGATATATTAACATATTCGTTCTCGTTGCAATGGCCGGAAGTCTATCGGGAATCTCGAGCTTCCTTTCGCTTCCGATTGCAGCCTTCTCTAACAGTTCGAACTTCTGTGCCACCAGCACACCTTCCTTTCACCTGTTGCTTACTAAATTCAAGATAGATAACTTCAAGTCCATTTCTCTATCTCTGACCATTAAGACGACATCTCTCTCTTCTTCGCTTACATGCTCAATATGAATCTGAAGAGAGTTACCTGTCACGTACTTAGAGTACTTCTCCGGCCATTCGATAGCCATAACTGTATTATCGTCAAGCAGATCCTCAAGAGCGAGATCCACTATCTCTTCCTCGCAGTGAATCCTGTACAGATCAACATGAATGAGATCGAGTCTTCCTGGATATGTGTTGACTATATTGAAAGTAGGACTCCTTACCAGAGCCTCTGGAACCTCTAGCCCACTGGCAAGACCTCTCACAAATGTTGTTTTGCCAGCTCCGATTTCGCCATAAAGCAGAATAGTCTCACCTCCGGTAAGAACTCTTCCAAGCTCTTCGCCAAAGGCAACAAGCTTTCTTTGACTCACCTTTCCCAGTTCATAGATCTTTTCAAAGCTTCCTTCCACTTTGAGAACTCAGCCTCCATTCTCTCTCCAGATGGCTCAAACTCAACTTCGCTTATCCTTTTGTTCTTCAGAACCTCAATATCCCATAGACCGGTACAAATACCGGCCAACATAGCGGCCCCCAGAGCCGTAGTCTCTTTTATTAGAGATCTATCTACCGGAATATTGAGAATATTCGCCTGCATCTCCATCAAGAAGTTGTTCCTAGTCACGCCACCATCGACACGCAGTTTTTTGAGCTTGATTCCCGTATCCTCCTCCATCAGTTCAAGAATCTCGCGAGTTCTGAAGGCGATGTACTCAAGAACCGCCCTTACAATGTGTCCCTTTCTCGTGCCCCTTGTTAATCCGATGAGCGTACCACGCGCTGTTGAGTCCCAGTAAGGTGCACCCAGTCCGGTAAGCGCCCCGGAGAAGAAGACGCCGCCGTTGCTCGAAACCTCTCTTGCAAGAACCTCGCTCTCCGCGGGAGTCTCTATTATACCAAGACCGTCCTTCAACCAGCTGATAAGGGCTCCTGAAGCGAATATGGCCCCCTCGCTAGCGTACACGATACTATCTTTCAACTTCCAACCGATTGTAGTCAAAAGTCCGTGTTTGGAATACTTTGGCCTCGAACCGGTATTCATAAGTATGAAGGAGCCAGTACCATACGTACACTTGGCTTCTCCTTCAGCGAAAGCAGTCTGTCCAAAGAGCGAAGCCTGCTGGTCACCGGCTATGCCGCCTATTATCGGACCGTATATGGAGCGCCCCAGCAACTGGCAGGAATCTACAACCCTTGGAAGAAACTCCTCCCTTATGCCGAACAGCTCCAGCAGATCTTTGTCCCAGCAAAGTCCTTCTATATTGAACAACATAGTTCTCGAAGCATTTGAATAGTCGCAGACATGTAGCTTCTCCCTGGTAAGGTTCCAGACAAGCCACGAATCGATTGTTCCAAAGCGGAGAGTACCGCGTTCGGCCGCCTCGCGAACTCTGGGCGAGTTATTCAGTAGCCACTCCATTTTCGTCGCCGAAAAGTATGGGTCCGGTTCTAATCCAGTCTTTCGATGGATCTCGTCTTTAAAAGATTCTCTCAGTTCCTTGCATCTGCTGCTCGTTCTTCTATCCTGCCAGACAATTGCGTTATGGAGCGCTTGCCCGGTGATTGCGTCCCAGGCGACGACCGTCTCTCTCTGGTTTGTGATACCTATAGCTTCAATCTCACGGAAAGAGATCCTGGCCTCTGCAACGGCCTTCTCAACACAGCTCATAGTACTGAGAATGATGTCTCTGGGATCATGTTCCACCCAGCCAGGATTAGGATATATCTGCCTGAACTCCTCCTGTGAAACGGCTACCTGGTAAAACTCTTCATCGAAAATGACTGCTTTGCTGCTACTAGTGCCCTGATCAATGGAGAGAACATAACTCATTCTTTACTACCCCCTTATCGCTCTTCTATAGAAGACGCCTTCTGAAAAGTATGGCGTTTTCCGGACATAGCTCATGACATACATAGCATGTTATACACTTGCTGTAGTCGATCTTCATACTCTCCAGAGTAATAGCTCCCGCGGGACAGGCACTCTCGCAATTACCACACTTTATACACCTCTTATGATCGATAGCGGGAAACTTAGTCACGAACCTTCTCAAGAGACGCGCACCGTAAACGGCTATGTAGTTCGTCTCTGGCAGTACGAGGTCTATCCTTTCAATCTTATCACCCACAGTCTCATAGCTCGAGACGAACCCCAGCTCTCTTGCAATCCTTAGAATGGGCACCCTGGAGTGCTTTATTCCACAGATAGACGCAACTGCGTCGTCTAGAGCGAAGACGTCTCGAGAAATCGCTATCACCCCGGGATATATCTTTCTTCCGTTCGCGGGACCATTTCCGTCCATACCTTCGACTCCGTCCATTATTGTCAGCGAAGGATTGATGTATGAGGCCAGTTCAACGAGCATGCGCGAGAAATCGCTCATGTTTCTGGCCCTGAAGTGCCAGCCCTGCTTCTTTGAACCGGGTACGCAGCCGAAAAGGTTCTTCACTCCAAACGTGACCAGTGTCAAAGAGTGAGTCTTCAACTTCGGGAGGTTTACGACAATATCGGCCTCAAGAACGGGACGGGCTATCTCGAATCTCCTGTATACTCCCTTCTCCAGTAATACCTGTACCGGTTCGTCAAACTCAACCAGCGGTATCGAGAGTTCATTACACACTTTCTCGATTCCGGAGACCCTGGCTACCGAAGCCGCGCTCGCTCGCGCCGGTGAATCGCCGACACTCACCGTCGCACCTCTCTGGAGAAAGACCGATGCTACAGCGCCAAGAAACTCGGGGTTAGTGGTAACGCTGCTGTCGGCAGTTCTTGGCGATAGAAGATTGGGTTTCAGCAGAACCTTCTTTCCCTTCAGATCATCTACAAAGCCTATCTGTTCAAGACCTTCAACTATCTTCTCTCTGCACCTTGCGTATTCTGTGTTGCTTAGAACTGTCACCAGACTCCTTTGATTCCTTTTCACCATAGAGTACCCTCTTCTTTTTCCGGCGGTCATCGACTATACTCTTTACTTCTTCGGGAAGCCTTATCTCACAGCAAGAGAGCGTTTCGATAATAATCTCTTCCGGTATTGAAGTAACTGCCCACAAATCCGTTAGGTAGATACGATCTCCGGCTCTGACCGGAGCCTTCTGAACGGCTGCTTCCAGAGCCTTCCTGTATCTCTCTCTTATCTCTTCTTCTGTATGATTTACTTTATCATCCATAAGATTCACC
>LVBU01000353.1 GCA_001603185.1 Thermotogales bacterium Thermo_02
GTCCTGTATTCTCTGGTTAATGTTATATAATACTTTTGAGGTGGTTATGTGGCGTACATTAACGTTAATCTAAGGGCCATTGCCGACAATGCAAACTATCTTCTGAAACTAACACGGGAGAGCGGCGTAGAGATAGCGGCGGTGACAAAGGTGGTCTGCGGAGATCCAGTTATAGTCGATACTGTTCTGGAAATGGGTGTAAAGGAGATTGGGGAGTCGAGATTGGAGAATATTGCTCGCATAAAGAAGGCGGGCCTGGATCCAAGATTTCTACTTCTCAGGCTGCCCCCAGAGCAGAGGTTTCCAGAGGTAATTGAGCTGGCAGATACCGCTCTTGTTGGTGAGCTAGGTTCTCTTCGAAAGCTAAAAGAGCTGGTCGATGATCGCGGAAAGAAGACTGAGTTCATATACATGGTCGACACTGGGGACTTGAGAGAAGGGGTCATGTATTACGACGCTTTTGAAGAGCTTAAGGAGGCGGTCAGCATAGCCGGCAGCAATTTAGTCGGAATCGGCACGAATCTCGGATGTTTTGGCGGTGTTCTGGCCAAGCCGGAGAAGTTCGATATTCTTCTCGATCTCGGTCGAAAGATTGAGAGAGAAACCGGTACGGTTTTTACTGTATATTCGGCAGGAAACACGGCCTCTCTTCCATTGATCGAGAACGGTATGCTTCCCGAAGGTATAAATCATTACAGACTTGGAGAGTCAATCATGTGCGGTACTGACGTTACCAATAACCGTAGCGTCCCGGGAGTCTCGCGAGACACCTTCACTATTTACGGGAGCGTTCTCGAACTTAGAGAGAAGCCTTCAGTTCCAATTGGTGATATCGGACAGGACGCCTTTGGCAGAAAGCCCGTCTTTCAAGATTCCGGGATCAGGTTGAAGGCGATACTGGATATGGGTGAACAGGATGTCGTCCCCTCGGGGCTGACGCCTCTTTTTTCTGATTGCGAGGTCATTCACGGTTCGAGCGATCACCTCATAGTTGATATAACCGACTACTCGGGTGAACTCTCGGTGGGCGACTCAATACCATTCAGGTTGTCTTACGGCGCGCTTCTGAGAGCGATGACATCATGGTACGTGAGAAAGGAGTACGTTGTTTAATGATTTCGAAATTAACTCACAGTGATCGCGCACGTGTGCTGGAAATTGTGAAAGATATCTGGGAAGGTGATGATTACATTCCTGAGGTCTTCGATAAATGGGTAGATTCGCAAGAGTGTTACTTTATGGGTCTCTGGAAAGAAGAAACACTAATAGGAATCGATAATCTCAGAAAGTTGAGCCCAACGGTCGGATGGATGGAGGGCATGAGGATTGATCCGGTTTATCAGGGCAGGGGATACGGCAGGGAACTCGGAAGGGAGATGTTGAAACTCGCGATTGCCGAAGGCTTTGAAGAGTTATATTTCTCTACTTACTTCGATAACGTGGAATCGATAAGGCTGAACGAGTCCTTCGGTTTCGAAAGAATAGCCGTATTTACGAACCTCATGCTCGAGCTGCCCGAGAAAGCGCCCGATAACTGCGCAGATCTAGAATTCGAGGAATCCGTTCCCGAGATACGGGCGTTTTTTAATGATGATTGGTCGTTCATTATCCCCGATATTGAGGACAAAGGTCAGAAGTTGCAAAATGCGTTCACGGTGAGAAGCATGAAGAATCTTGCTGTTCTGTCCGAAAACTCCAAGGCGTCTTCGACCCTTGAGATCAACTATATCGAACTTTCGGAAGACCCGGAAACATTCATACGAGCCATAGTCAGATACGGAGTTGAGAAGGGATTCTCCGAGATACACACGATGGTAAGGGAGAGCGAGAAACTTGACCCTTTCTTGAAAATGGGATTTGAGCCTTTTGAGAGAACTCACGATGTCTTCATATACCGTGCAATTAAAGAGAAGCTAAAGATCTAGCTCTAGCACTGTGTCGTATTTCCTTTGGTTTGTGATTGCCGCTGTCGTATCATACTGTTGAGATTGTCTTTTAAGTTGGGAGATTACGATAGGACAGTATAGAGCATTGTGCGCAGTAGCACAGTTTGGAGGAGAGATATGAAGAGGCTGTTCATCGTAAGACACGCAAAGGCAGAGAAGAATGAGAAAACCTCCGATTTTGACAGGGGACTGAACGTTCGTGGAGAAAATGATGCGAAGCTGATGGCCAAGGTCATACTTCGGACAATTGAGGATCCGGTGGTTTTTGTTTCCTCAACGGCGAAAAGGGCATTGCAAACGGCGTTGATCTTCAAGAAGGCAATACCGAAGGCCAAGATTATCGAGAACGGTGAGCTTTACACTGGAAACAGCTCGACGATACTTCAGGCGATACTCTCGCTAGATGATAAGTTCTCTAGCGCGTTTATATTCGGCCACAATCCTGCGCTCGAGGATTTCATGGCTAACGCAGTCTGCAATGCAAGAATGGCGACTACGTCGGTTGCTTGCTTCGAAGTGAACGCTGATAGCTGGAAAGAAGCAACTCCACAAGACTTGAGACTTGTCTTTCTACTCAGGCCTTCTCTGTTTAAGAAAGAGAAATGATACTCGATCGGTCGGTCAGATTTCGTTATCTAGAGAACTTTCCCAAAATTACCCGGGGGATTCTCGAGACATTCAAGTCTCATATCGAAAATGGTATCATCAACCTTGACGAGAAGGCAGTTCACGATATCAGGGTCTGGAGCAGAAGACTAACCGAAGTGCTCTCCATAGGTGGTACCCTCATAGACAGAAGAGCCAAGCAATCTATCAAAGCACTCTCCAGACTTAGAGGCTGTCTCGGAAGTCTTAGAGATAATCACGTGCAGCACTCTCTGGCAGAAGAATATGGAATTGAAGATCTCTCGGCACTCCTCGAATCTAGAGAGAAGAAACACGTACTTGTCGCTTCGAACTGTGTCTCAAGTTTCAGCACTGAACGGCTTGACGGGGATTTTTTGCATTTCGAAAGAGAGCTTATCGTTGTCTGCAAGGACTTTGCACTTCTCGATCAGAACATTTGCAGGCTCTCCAGCAGAATAGACACTCGATTCAAAGCCGTACAGGATGCTTTTCAGGACTCAAGACCAGAGGACTTCGATACACTCCACACTGCCCGCATTACCTTCAAGAAGCTTCGTTACACTCTCGAGGCTCTCGAAGAGTACACCGGACTCGACAAGACAGTTAAGGGGTTACTGAAGAAAGTGCAGGACAGACTCGGGGCCATCCAGGACCTTACAGTGCTTCTGCAGACTGTGGAAAAGCAAATATCGAAGGGCAGGGTTTCTCCCGTGCCAGATATAACACAGAGAATCTCTGTTGACAGGCACATGCACGTTGCCAGTTTTTTCAGTGAGTTTGAGACCGAACTGGCGACAATATACCACTTCATTGAACAGCCGTCCGGACCGAAGAAGAAAGAAAAGGAGAAGTCAAGTAACTCGAAGACAGGCGTCCGAGAGAAGTACAGCGATGATACGATAGAGAAGATCATGCTTCTCGCAAAGGAGAAGGGGCTGAGCTACAGGAAGGTTATAGATCACATTAGAGAGAACTCCGAGCTTATGAAGGAACTGTCCATTGAAAGCCTTCCGTCTTACCAGACTCTTGCCAGAAGGGCTGGCGACAGAAAAGAATAGAGTGATAGCACTCGGCAGTTCAAATCGTTTATATGGATAGAGACTGGCTTTTCATATCTTCTACGTGTATGCCCAATCTGGATCAGCCTTTAACGGAACCGGCCAGTAGTCCTCTCAAGAAGTATTTGCCGAGTAGAATATACACAATAAGTGTGGGCAACGCTGCCAGAAGGGCTCCCGCCATCTGAACATTCCACTCAACTACCTGACTACCTGCCAGGTTTACCAGAGCGACCGTTATTGGTTGTTTCGTAGGCTCATTGGTAACCGTCACGGCAAAGAGAAATTCGTTCCATACGTTCGTGAACTGCCAGATTACAACTACTACAAAGCCCGGTAGCGATATCGGGAAGAGGACTTTGAAGTAAGTCTTGAATATACCGGCCCCATCCATGCCGGCGGCCTCTATTAGCTCCGTCGGGACCTCAGAGTAGTAGTTTCTGAAGATCAGGGTCGTAATCGGAAGCCCGTAAACAACATGAACGAGAACCAGCCCCCAGATCGAACCGTAAAGCCCAATGTTTTGAAGAAACTGTATCATGGGAAAGAGGATACTCTGATAGGGGATAAACATACCAAACAAAACCAGTGCAAATAGTAAATCAGAGCCCCGAAACTTCAATTTAGACAGAACGTATCCGTTTATGGAACCGATAATTGCTGAGAAGAGTGTGGCCGGAATGACCAGTATGAACGAATTCAGGAGGTTAGGTGAGAGTCTCTCGAAAGCCTTCAAGAAACCACTGAAGGACACTTCAGTTGGTAGAGACCACATCCTGCTCAATCCGACCTCCTTTAATGGTTTCAGACCGGTCGCAAGCAACACATAAATAGGCATCAGGAAGAAAAGAGCAAAGCATACGAGCAATAGATAAGTCAGAGCTTTCTTCACGATACCACCTTCTCTTTTTTGAATGCCGAACCCAGATACGGAATTATCACTACGGCTACCATGATCAGCATTACCATAGCTATTGCAGAACCGGTAGCGTATTTATTTGCCCTGAATGTGGTCTCGAACATGTAGATCGCCGGAACATCGGTCACGTTATTCGGTCCGCTTCCAGTCATCGCGTACACGAGATCGAAGATCTTCAGTGAGATATGACCGAGTATGATCATTGCGCTGAGAGTTATGGGACGAAGGATCGGAAACTTTATCCTCCAGAAGATCTGCCAGTTTGTGGCCCCATCAACCTCGGCCGCTTCAATCAGATCGTGAGAGATACCACGCAGTCCGGCCAGATACATTGCCATGGTGTATCCCGATAGCTGCCATACAGCGGCAATTATCACGGGAATCAGCGCTACGTTGAATCGGAAGAAGCTAACGGTAGATGTAAACCATTTCCATTGAAAAATATCTAGGCCGAGTATACTGAAGAGCAGATTCATTCCCTGCGGGCTGTTCGGGAGTATCCCCGGAGCGAATATCCAGCGCCAGACTGCTCCGGTTACGACAAAGGAGAGAGCCATGGGAAAGAGGTAGATATTTCTGAATATACTGGCACCTTTGATATTCTTATCGACCAGAACGGCCAGGATTATCCCCAAAGCAAGACAACCAGCTATAAAGAACAGGGTGAAATAAAAGGTGTTCCAGAGATCAGTCTGAAACCTGGGATCTTCGAAAAGCCTCAGGTAATTTCTCAATCCAACGAATTCATACTCACCTCTCAGGAGTCTGGCGAAGCTATTCCAGTTGGACATGGAGGTTCTCGCCGTCCATGTAATAAAGGCATAGACAAATATACCAATAGCGACAAGAGTCGGTGAGATAATCAACAGCGATACGATACTCCGTCTAGTCTTTCTTTTTATGAGAAACACCTCCCGAAAAAAGAACAGGGCCTGCAAAGCAGGCCCTGAAAAACCGACTAATCGATGTAGTCTTCCGCGGCGTTGCGGAAAGCTCTCAAAAAGGCATCTCTGTTTCTGGTAGTAACGAAGATATTCAGTGCGTCGTTAAGCTCAACTATAAAGCCTTCTGGAGCTGCCGAACCGTGAGCAATAGACGGGCAAAGAGCATTAGAGGCGAAGTCTTCCATTGACCAGAGTAGATACGGGTCATACAGAGACTTGTCAGCATCGAGTCTCGCTGGGATAGATCCCTTGATCGGATTGAAGGCGTCCTGGCCTTCAACTGAAGCTACTATCTCCAGCCACTTCAGGGCATTTTCTCTATTGGGAGCGTTCTTTGGAAGTCCAAACGTATCTGTTACAACCATGAAAGAGCCCTTTGTACCGGGTGTCGCCATCCAGCCGAACTCAACACCCGGAGTCCATCCGAGAGTCTTAAGGTAACCTTCTGCCCAGTCGCCCATTACATTGAAGGCAGCTTTGCCTTCGAAGACCATGCGTGTTGCATCCTGCCAGGTTAGTGCGGCGTGGTCCGGGTTAACATAATTCAGCAACTCGTCGAAGATAGCCAGAGCCTGTCCAATGCGTGGGTCATTGAAGCTTGTTTCACCGCTCCAGAGTCCATTATAGCCATCTGGGCCGAGTGTCGAAAGTAGAACGCACTCGAAGAGATGGCCTGCTTCCCACTTGTCTTTGTCTCCCAGAGCCAGAGGAATGTAGCCGGCATCCTTTATCTTCTTCAGTGTTTCGATGAACCCGGCGCCGTCCTCTGGGACCTCTTCGATTCCAACTTTGCTCAGAATCTCGTTATTGATAAAGAGAACATTGCCTCTGTGAACATTAACGGGAATCGAATATACCTCTCCCTTATAGCTGCAAATATCCATGATATCCGCCGGGAACTTGTCTAGAATACCCCAGCCTCTGAGAATATCCGTTAGCGGTTCCATCATGTTTGTGACGACATAAGTATCAATTAGCTCCATTCCACCGTGTACCTGGAAAGAGTCGGGTGGATTTCCGCCAAGCATTCTCGTTTTCAAAACGGCCTTAGCATTTGTACCGGCGCCGCCCGCGACTGTCGCGTTAATGATCTCAACATCGGGATACTTTGCTCTGAAGACTTCGTAGATAGCATTAAGACCCTCTTCTTCACCTCCGCCTGTCCACCAGCTGAAGATCTCGACTCTTCCTGACGCGAAAACGAAAGATACCATGAACAAGACTGCCACTAGCAAAACTTTCTTCATCTAAACACCCCCTGCTATTATTCGGCATGAAAGCCGTATTAATCGGCGATAAGTCCCCCAGACAGAATGGAAAATAAGAAGAGCTTTCGAAAAC
>LVBU01000354.1 GCA_001603185.1 Thermotogales bacterium Thermo_02
CAGTATCACTGAATTATCTACAATTAGAAGAGACCATAAGATCTAGACTGAGGGAATCTACCCTGAGCGAAATATCTGTCTCCGACATATATAGAGGCAGGGGTGTAGATCTGGGTTTTAGAAGTATAACGGTCACTCTTGCTTTCGAATCTTTCGACAGAACCCTAACAGATGGCGAAGTGAATAGCCTAATCGAAGATGTGCTCGAAGAAGTATCTAAGCTCGGAGTGAAGCTTCGTGGATGACATGACTCTCAACTCTATCCGTAAGCGAATAGTCGAATATCTGCCCCAGCTATGGAATAGCGTTGGAGCTGAAGAGTTTTCGGTTTCAAATAAGAGCAGCTATAAAGACATAGTGACGTCGGTAGATATAGCGATTGAAGACAGACTTAAGGGCTTCCTTGGAAAACTCCTTCCTCCCGCCGATTATCTAGGTGAAGAATCTACTTCCTCAGTCAGATCTTCGTTGATGTGGATAGTCGATCCAGTAGATGGAACAACTAACTTCTCAAAGTCTAACCCCCACTATTGTACTCAGATAGCGCTGTTCAGGGAAGGCAGGGTGGTAATGGGAATAACCTATGACCATAATAGGAGAGAGACTTTTCATGCTATAGAAGGGCAGGGCTCGTACTTGAACAACAGGAGAATCTGGGTTAGCAAAGTTGGAGATCTCAGGGAAGCATCCAGTCATGTTGGCCTTCAGTATTCATCTCAATTATCTTCTGAGAGGGTTCTCAAAAGAATGGACAGGGCAATACACGAATGTCGCGCCGTGAGGATTACCGGAAGTGCTTGCCTTGATCTTGCTTATGTGGCTTCGGGGAGGGCAGACGTGTTCTGGGAAGAATCTCTGAAGCCCTGGGATGTTGCAAGCGGAACACTGCTCGTAAAGGAAGCCGGCGGTCTTATCTCGAGTTGTCTCGAAACGGAGTTCAATCTTTTCGAGCCCGATATTCTTGCCACCAATGCGTCCAGAGAACTTCGAAACCAGTTTCTTAGAAGTATTCTATTCCCCGATCAGGTGAAGAACGCTCTGTAGTCGGCGAACATGCAGCGATCTTCAACGTACAGAACACCTCTTTCTCGGGCCATTGCGCGGGCCAGATCGCTCTTTATACCTTTTTGGAGCCAGACGGCTTTTGATCCCTTCTCTATGGCTTCGATTGCTATCGACTCAGCTTCTTCAGAAGGTCTGAACACTTCGACAACATCAAACATAATACCGGAATCTGATACGGCTTGCAGATTGGGATAGACCTTCATACCATCGTAGTCATCGATCGACGGATTTACCGGAATAATAGTATATCCCTGGGACTTCAGATACATAGGAACTGAGTTTGCAGCCTTTTCGGAACTTCTGGAAAAACCCACAACTACTATCTTTTTGCACTCACTCAATATTCTCTTTGCCTCTGCTTCGTAACTCAAAGAAATACACCTCCGAAAACTATAAGTACAATTCCAAGGAACAGTGCAAAGAAGAAGAACCAGTTGCCGTATTTGGTGTAGAATGTTGTTTCAACCCTTGGCAGGTATTGAAACTCCCCGATCACATACTCGGCATTGAGTTCTTTCATCGTTGGAAGCCTCTTAACAACTCTTCCGTAGGGATCTATGAGTGCAGTTATACCGGTATTTGAGACCTGTAAAACGTAGCGGCGATTCTCTATAGCACGGATTTTGCTCTTGGCAAGATGTTGTTCCAGAGCTGTATCTATGTTAAACCAACCATCGTTTGTTGCAGTAACGATCACTCTCGCTCCATTCAACGTAAGACCCCTTGCAACCTCTCCATAAAGAGAATCAAAGCAAATCTGTGCACCTATTCTGTGTTCATCCACCGCGAAGACGGTAAACTCTTCGCCTGGATCAAAGTAGTCAAGGAATTTCAGAAATTCGAAGACGCCGAATATCCCTGGCCAGGGAAGAAATTCGACGAAGGGAGTCAGTTTGATCTTACCATAGAACTCCCGAGAGAAGCCTGACCCGTCGACAAACCTTACCTGGTTGTAGTTACTTTCATTGTAGATCGGAAAGCCTACGAGTATTTTCAGATCTCTTTCTCGTGCAACTTCTATGAGTCTGTTTCCATAGCTGTTGTTTCGTATATCGCTCATGAAAGTTGCTTCGGGCATTACGACGGTGGAACCCTGTGGGATCTCACGCAAGCCTCTGATTACGACTTTCAGAGTTTCTTCGGGAGATTCATAGTATTTGATCTGCTGAGAGATATTTGTCTGCAAGGCATACAGTGTACTTTCGTACCTCTGCGGAGATGACGGAAACGGTATAAAGCTTTCCATAGCAGCGTTTACAAGGGCCACAACTGATATCGCAAGCATTATCATCAACCCGCGGTCTCTTTTACGATTAAGAAAAGCGTGAGTGAGAAAGTGATTTACAAACACTATAACGAAGACCAAGAACAACGGACCGCCAAAGGAAAACAATTGAGAAATTCCGGACTGTGAATCGATCAAAGCGTCCGATAGACGACCGTTGGTGAAACCTAACGGACCGATCTCTCTTAGACCTTCGAAAACCGTGAAGAACGAGGCGGCGAAGAATGAACCCAGAATTGGGTAATTCTTGAAGAAGTGTCCGTACAAAGAAAAGACGAAACCGAACCCAAAGAATGGAACTGCGATTACGATACCCATCAGGAAATAGACGACTATTCCGATGAAGCCCGGGAAAGAATCAAGTACTTCCGGAACATTGACAGCCAGTACCGGCAACTCCCAGAAGTGAGTGACCAAAAGATAAGCAAATCCGAAGATAAAAGCTCTCACCGCCCCTTTAAGCGGTGTCAATGAGTTCATTCCCATAAAAAACGGTATCAGAGCCACCCAGATCAAATAGCCCCAGAACATTCCGGGCATGGCCGCAGCTGTCAGCAGAGCAGACAGAAGAATAAGTTTCAAGTTTAACACTCCTGCCATTTCATTATGGATTCGATTGCTTCGGCAACTCCATTGTCGTTGTTCGAGTTCTTGGTGATTATCTTGGCATAGCGTTTCACTTCGTCCGGTGCATTCGACATAACGGAAGGAAGTGCAGCCCTTCTCAGTATATCAATGTCGTTGAAGTTGTCACCGATGTATGCGACCTCCTCCCACTCTAAGTCCAGATAGTCGAGAATGTGCCTCAGTCCATTGCTCTTTCCAACACCGGGTCCAAAAAACTCGTAAAAGGCGTGGTCTTCCTGATTGTCGTTTTTGACTACGGTAACATCCTCCAGCTGAGAATTCAATTCTCTTAGGGCTTCCAGAATTGTTCGCTCCTTACCCTCAATGGCGACTTCCGGTATACCCTGATCTTCAATTCTGCTCAGCGGATCTTCATCACGGATTATACGATATGAGTTATTCAAGTAGTATCCTCTGTAAGGACTGTCTGTGAGTATCGCTGTGGAGATGTCGGGAACTCTGAAGAAATCGAAGAAGACCAGACTATTAAGGTTCTTATCAATTGCCTTTTTGTATATCTCCACTGCGCGATTTGCAGAAAGAAACGACTGTGAGATAATACGCAGATCGCTTCCGCAACCGTGAACGACTAGTGCTCCATTCTGGTACGAGACAGGGATATCTATAGCCAGCTTCTCAACGATTTCGTGCCCGGAAACATAGCTTCTACCTGTAGATATTGAGACATGTACTCCCATTTCAAGGGCCTTGGCTATTGCATTTTCGTTCGTGCTCGATATCTTCTTATCGTCATTAAGCAGTGTTCCGTCGAGATCTATTACAATAAGCTTAATCATCTTCAAACCTCCAACTGTCAATAACTTGGAAAGTCTCCAATCTGTGATTACCTGACTTAATCCATTCTATATCGATCGGGAAAGCGAATTCGGGTGCAAGTCTTCCATTTTCTATCCAGAACTTGGCGTCTTGACTGTTGAATATTCCCGGACTGGCCGAAATTTTCAGTTTCGTTTTTCCCAGTATCCACCTAACCTCATCTATTTCCTCTATTGCGAGCAACGCCGAGATAATCTTTTCGCGCATGTCCGGTGCAGGTACTGGCAGAACGTTTACCAGAGCGATATTCTTCGAAAGAGGTCCCACTATCTTAACGTTGGCCATAGTGTGTTCAAAGTCGGCCAAGAAGTCCAGTAAAATCTCGTTGGAAATAGCGACTGCATAACCGTGATACGAAGGATTGGCCATCATCTTCAGTAGATGTTTCAACTTACACCCCTCTCTGCCGGGGGCTTCCCCTATCTTGGGAACTTCAATGTCAAGGTATTCGAGAGCTTCAATAATCTCAGGTTTCTGCCAGTCTCTAAGGGGGCTGTAGATCCCCTCTTTTAGAACAATGCCCGTCTTACCCCAGGTATCCGACTGATTGGCACCCGTCGCGACAATTCCCAGAGAGCTGCTCCTTACCGCTGGTAACTTGGCATGTCTAGTACAGCGATTGCATGAAGGTCCGCTCTTCCAGATCTTTTCCTGCATAGAGAATCCCGGTGTGAATTCCAGTCTCAGCCCGAGTTTCTCCGATAGAGTAAGTACAATCTCGAGTCCCTTGCTGTAACTGTAAGGTCCAAAACAGACATTCAATAACTTCACTCTGTTCTTACCCAATGCAAGCGAACTCAGAGCAGCTACCAGCGTACTATCAAGCCCGCCGGAAAACGCTACGGTTATCCTCGAATCATCAGATATCCTCTTTATCTCATCAAGCGTCGAACATATTAGTTTCTTAACTGAAATATCACACATCACATCAAGTATAACTCAAAGAGGCGGCCTGAGCCGCCCCTTCAATGTTCCGTTTTTATTCAGATAGTTCTCTCTTTTTCTTGACAAGGAAAGAAGCAACGTTAATACCTTTAGTTCCCCGTCCAAAACCACCATCCATGCCGCATTCCTGGGCCAGTTCACTTGTGATCTGCGTTCCGCCACAAACAAGTATAAGCTTCTCTCTGACTCCTTTCTCGACTGCCAGTTGAGATAACTTAGTCATATTGTCAACATGCACATCATTGTGAGTGATTATTGTAGATATTAGTATGGCATCTGAACCCGTTTCTATTGCTGCATCTATGAATTTTTCCGGCGATATGCTTGTTCCAAGGTAGGTGTATTTGAAACCAAACTTCTCTATGCCTCCGTGCTTAATGTCTAGTATCTCTCTAATTCCCACAGAGTGCTCGTCATTTCCTATAGTTCCGGCGACAACTCTCATAGGATTCTCCTTCACATAGGCCGTTATATCTTCGGAGGTAAGCAGGTCGGGTTTTTCCGGGAGTTGAAGTGAATCTCTTTCTAACTTGAAAGGAACTTTCACTTTTAATTCCAGATAAGTTGCCTCAATGGGGTTCAAGATTGTCTTGCTTATGACACTGACTTCAGAGAAGCCCATTCGTTTTGCAATCTCCAGAGCCGCTGCTTCGGCGTGATCCGGATCATCCGGAATCGTCAAGTCGAGCTGAACCCATCCATCACCCCACCACTCAACTTCAGGGGATATCAGATTCTTCTCTCTGTCCTCTATATGCTGGGCTATTCTGAGATTGACATTGTCTGTCTCATCAAGTTCATCAATGTATTTTATCTTGTTCCTGTCATGGAGAGTACAACCTCCTATAGGATCATCGGGTTGAACTAGCCACTCCGGGACGCGATTGTAGCCAAAGTGCTCACAGACGGGGGCATAGTAGTCGCTGTCTCTTGGCACTACTGTTCCAGAGCCAATTCCACCATACTTTGGTCTGGGAATTCCATCTCCGTTTCGTTCGGGGTACTGTCCGTTATCAACGAACACAGCTTTTTCTGCTGCTTCGAAGTATCCTCCAAGATTGAGAATCTCCTCCATCATCAGTATTGACCGCATCTTCAGCTCTCTCATCATAGGCCTGACAACTTCCTCATTCACTCTGAGCATATCCTGTATCCCATCAAGCGCTAGGAGAGTGTGCTTTGCCGTTTGAATGCCCCTGATTGAGTTTATATGCCAGGGAACATTTCTGCCTTCGTCTGGTGTTATCGTGGATTGTATATCGGCTTTGGTTAGCCTGGAGATCAGGGTATCGAGAACGTGAATTCTCGTTGCATCTATAAGGTCCGACTCAATGTATCGCGTATTCATCTGTGCTCTGAAGCGATAGTCTTTAAATAATTCTCTGACAGTAAGTGCATAAACGAAGTTAAGTCTGAACTCCGGAGCAGGCGAAGTCACCGGTGGTACTGTTGATAGAGAGATCAATTCCTTTGGCATACCAGATCGAACTGAGAATACGCAGTTTATCGCATGCTGGACTAGCAACTCGGGCATAACCTTCCAGGCGCTCTTGGAAGATGCGTTGGCATTGTGGGCTCCATCGATCTGCAACATGCCGACACTTGCCATGATCTTCTTGGCAACTGCAGCATCAACAAAGGACCTAATCGGATTTATGCCTCTGTAAAGAATATTGTACTGTGGGTCTTGATGAGCTCCATTAACCCCCTCTTCTGCAAAGAGAACCGCTATTTCAGGTCCTGCAACGCCACTGACGTATGAATGGAAGTTAATCGGTCTACCAACTTCATCTTCTATGATATCGAGAGCCTTTCTTGTGGCTCTGAGTTGTTTCCTTGTTATGGGGATGCCCCCTACTCCTTCGGGAGTGCCCTCTATAAGGCCGTCGATATGGCTCTGACCGAGGGTCCTTATAACCATAATATGATCGGCTCCATGCCACGCGGCCATTCTCATTCGTCGAATATCGTCTTCGAATCTTCCGGAAGCTATCTCCGAAGTTATCACGGCGTCTGGTTGAGGGTCAATGTTATCGAAGTAATGCGAAGCTGGCAATCCGATAGAGTTCTTCAGCGGCTCACTTATTTGATTGTAAACGAACCCATTGACTCTGGTACCTTCGGGAAGCTTCTTTCTCCAGGTCCAGCCTTTCCTTCTGGGTATGTAACTATCAAGATCCTTGAGGATTTCCTCAACTCGTAATCTTTCATTCACTGGCAGCATTTTCCTTCCTCCTCTTGAAGATCTCCTGAAGATGCTCCCAACCATTTCCTTCGGAAAGCTGATTTGCAGCTTCCGTAAGGGCTATTCCCAGGTCATTTGAGTAAGCGAGCAGCAGGTTTCCCGCTCCTTTTCCAAGCAGTCCAAGATCAAAAGCTTTCGACACTATGGATCCTGCCTGGAAGCTATTCAATCCCATTCGAAGAAGAACAGAGCGCTCTACGGATGGGCTCGTATGTGTCTCGGCCAGTGTGACCAGCGGGTCGACGATCTTCTCTGCAAGCTCCCAGAAGAGCCTGTCGAGTTCTTCATCATCTAGATTACTCAAGTGTAAACTTCTCTCTTCAAAATCATCTGGTCTCTGAATTGGCATTTATTACCTCCTGTATTAGACTAACTGTATATTTATGATCTACCCGCAGTTCTTCAGAAAGAAATGTAAGGTCTCTATCTGAAGGGGTCATACCACGCTTTAGAAGTTCTTTTATATAAGACACTCTCAGTCTTTGCAGATCGATTTCCTCGTATGCAATCTGACCGGGATCTTCGGGGATGGCAATGGTATTTCCCGGGATATCTTCGGTCATAGGATTGCCTCTTATTACTCTGACACCGTTATTCATAGCAAAAGTGAGTTGCGCCGAAGGTAGTTTGCCAGCGCCCGTGTATTCGGTCTCTTGCACCAGAACAATGTTATCTTCTGGTAGTTCTCTCGCGAGAGCTATGGCTGCCGTTAAGCTAGTATTGCCGGCAGGCCCTCTCTGCAGTCCTTCAAGACGAGCAAGCATCTCCGTAACGTAGAAGACTTCGCCTTGCTTCACCAAAAGGTAACGATCCATGTACCTCAATGGTCTGGCGGAGTTTCTGGGAACATCTGATCTGTCAGGGAAAACCGCAAATGGTATACCGAATCCCGTGTGACCAGTTGTGAAAGATTTCCTGTTGAAATCTCTGTCGCTGGCCATATGTAATCCTGACAAATCGACGCTTACCGCAATGAACTTAGTCTCTGAAGAGCCTGTCTTCAGCATTCCTCTCGCAGTTCCGGTTAGATTGCCACCTCCTGCATGGGTGACAAGTACATAGTCTGGTTCTCTACCTATATACTGTCTCGACTGCTGAGCAATTTCGTTCCCCAATGATTCGATACCGGCTATGGCAAAGGGCGTGTAGAGAGAAGCGTTGAAGTATCCAGTCTCTTCGAGAAGGACAAGAAAGTAGTAGAAGAGTTCGGGGCCAACAGTTAGCTGTATTACTTCCGCACCATATGCCTCACAGGCTCTGGC
The DNA here is from genome assembly GCA_001603185.1 of Thermotogales bacterium Thermo_02. Lineage (GTDB taxonomy): Bacteria > Thermotogota > Thermotogae > Petrotogales > Kosmotogaceae > Mesotoga. The sequence continues at coordinate 8,267 of LVBU01000354.1, forward strand.
CTTCTCCAGAATTTCAGGTTGGCCTCTGCCCACACTGTCATAACACTCTTGAATCACTATACACTTAAGACCCCTCTTCATTGCCTGAGAAGCGACGGCGGCTCCATAGTTACCGCTTGTAGCAGCGATTACTCCTTTATAGCCCAGCTCTTTGGCTCTGGCGACACTGACAGAAGCTCGTCTGTCCTTGAAGCTTCCCGAAGGATTAGTTGCCTCATCCTTGAGGAAAATTCTTGCACCCTTTCCTGACTCACTGAGTTTTTTGACAAGTCTGGTAATGTTTTTCAGTTCAACTAAAGGCGTATTTCCCACTCCCGTCTCTCTCTGCAAGGAAATAACATCTTCGATTGCGTAACCGTTTTCTCTCATCAGACCTTCATAGTCAAAACCTATTCCCTCGGTCTCGTACTTGCTGTAATCAATGCCAACAGAAGCACTTACTATGTCTGACTTTCTTGACATTATCGATTCATAAGTCTGTTCACTCATTTCCACTTCCTCCTGCCAGCCATGCCGAGAGCTCGTCGCCAGCTTCAAAGAGCTCGCAAATATGCTCTCCGAAATCATGTGTATGCTTTGGCAAGATGCCCTCAAGAGTTCCCTGAACAAGCCTGCCCGTAGCCGTCTTCACAGTGACGACTTCTCCGCAGTCTGCACTCTCTTCCTGCAAAAAGCCTTTTAGTCTCATTTCAAAAGGTAGCTCAGCGGTATCTTGCGGAACTGAAGGAGCGCGGTTCCCCCCGTCAAGTATGATCTTATGAATCTGTACCCACTGACCTCTTCGTGCCTGCATGACTAGATACCCCTTAAGTCATCTATTAGGCACCTCGGAATGGGTAATTCGCTCATATCTAGAAGTCCCGGAGTGGTCTCAATCACCTCTGGAATCATATTTGTAGCAAGAGCGATTGTTCCCTTCCCGCCAGGGATCTCTGGCTTGATTGAAAGATGTATATCTGGTTCTCCGTAGATGTCTATATAGTCTCCCGTTTCTACCCCTTCGAGCTCGGGAAGTATTTGCTGTGGGTGAATGAGTTCTATCTTGAGTTCGTCCCCGCAATAGCCTCTGCCAACATGGCGACAGCCGGCAACCATTCCTGGTTTTACGTGTGCCACCGAAGTCTTTCGCTCTGTCTCAGATACGATCGGCTCGCGTGTCTCTTCTATTCGATCAATCTTCCAGCCCAGAGCATTTCCAATCATGGCGATTGACTGCTGGAAACCAATATGACCAACGATGGAGCCGTCTTCAATGCCTTTGTAAAACTCCTCTAATGAAGTTCCGACTCCTTGTGTTTCCATAACAGTCCTACCAAAAGGAGAGAGGTCGTTGATTCTGCTCGCTTTGATACTGTCGACTCTCAGACAGGCTCCGGTCATTGCAATTATCAGAAGATCAAGAACAAAGCCGGGGTTTATTCCAGTTCCGAGAATAGAAATGCCGTATCGCCATGCGAGGTTTTCAAGAATCTCCGATTCCTCTGGATTAGAACTGTAAGGGAAGGCCATTTCTTCAGCTATGGTAAGGACATTTATGTGATTTCTGGCAGCGATCTCAACTTTGGAGATTACCTCATGGACAAAAGAGTTTGTTGCAATAACGACGATGTCCGGCCTTGTCTCAATAATAGCCAGCTCGGGATCCGAGTAGATCAATTGATTGGCTCTACCAATCCCGAGAACTTCTCCAAGATCCCTTCCGATCTTTGAAGAATCCTTTTCAACAGCACCCACGAGTCGCAGATCTCTCTTTCTGAGGATATTCTTAGCTATGCCACTTCCCATAGCACCCAGTCCCCACACCAACACTCTGTAAGCCACAAAAAAACCTCCCGTTCATAGTATGTATAGTTTCATACTAACATCAGGAAAAAGGGCGTGCGATATGCCGTATGATTGGCTATCGACGATTAAAGGTGACTAATCGAGCCTTATGTGAGTATGTTGCAGTATACGTAATTATATAAGAAAAGAGGCATTAGCAAACGATTTATGTCTCTATCGCAACACGTTTTATCTCTTCAAGCGAGGTTATGCCGTCCACCACTTTCTGAATTCCATCATTGAACATAGTTCTCATTCCTCCGGAGATCGCTGCTTGCGATATCTCACGTTCGGAGGAGTTTTCGGCTATTAGCTGTCTCAACTTGCTATCTACTATAAGGATTTCGTGGATCCCGGTTCTGCCTTTATAGCCCATTCCCCGGCACTCCGGACAACCGTTTCCAGGAATATATTCGACAAATTCATCTCTGTTAGGATATATGGTCCTTGCGATCTTCTTTACGTCCTCTCTCATGGGTATTTTTATCCGACAGTTAGTACATAGTTTTCTCAAAAGCCTCTGTCCAACTACCCCGATCAGGGATGTTCCGAGCAAGAAGGGATCTACTCCCATGTTCACAAGTCTGGCAACTGCTCCGGCAGCACTGTTAGTGTGTATGGTCGAGAATACAAGATGTCCGGTTAGAGAGGCTTCAATGGCCAGCTGAGCTGTTTCCCTGTCTCTTACCTCGCCAACCATTATCAAATCAGGATCCTGTCTCAAAAAGGATCTCAAATATCTCGCAAAGGTGAGCCCGATTTCTGAGTTTACCTGGCACTGAGAGATCCCTTCGATAGTATATTCAACGGGATCTTCGGCTGTAAGAACGTTAACTTTCTCAGAAGTTACCTGGTTGAGTACGGCTACCAAAGTTGTCGATTTTCCACTGCCAGTCGGTCCTGAAATCAGAATAATACCATAGGGAGAAGTGATGATACTCTCGAAGCGTTCTCTATTGTAATCTGTAAGACCCAGATCCTCAAGCTTCTTTTTGGCGTTTGAAACTCTCAGTATCCTCATGACTACTTTCTCTCCAAATATTGTAGGCATGGTTGAAACCCTAAGGTCGAACTGTTCGCCGCCCCGTCTGATGAAGAACTTACCATCTTGAGGAAATCTTCTGTCGGATATGTCCATATTGCACATTACTTTGATTCTCGAAACAACTGAATTGTGAGCCTTTCTCGGATAACTCAAGACCTTTCTCAAGACACCGTCAACCCTCAGCCTGGCGACAGCCATTCTCTCATAGGGTTCAAGATGAACGTCGCTGGCATCGCTTCTAATTCCGTTATCCAGTAACGAGTTTATGAACTTGGCTACCGGGGTATCATCGCTCTCCTCGCTCTTGGTCTCTTCAATAGCTATGTCGGTGTCGTCTATGTTGAATGTATTCTCAATAATCTCGCTTGATGCCGATTCTTCATAAGAAGACTTGTAAAGAGCATCGAAAGTGGGAGGAGAGACAAGGAAGGTCTTGATTCGATTGCCCGTAAGAAAAGAAAGCTCACGATCTATCTGAGGAACCTTCAAAACATCCGTAGTAACAACTTTGATAGTATTTGTATCCGGAAAATACTCGACAGGTATAACTTTCAACCTGTCGGCCACAGACTTGGGGATCATTCTCAAG
>LVBU01000355.1 GCA_001603185.1 Thermotogales bacterium Thermo_02
TGGAAACCTACCTCCCCATTTTGAGGCCTTTTGCAGTCTCAGTAAAATCCCAGATCTACTCAATCATCTATAAGAATTTTCTGTAACTTCAAATGGCTTTGTATGAGCTCAAACGTTTGACTCGCCGAAAAATGCTCTAAAGTCCCTGCTCTATGTGAAAATTACAGAAAGATACCTCAGTGTTTTCCGTATAGGCGAGAATTGTCGTTTTCGCTACGCCGGGATTTGTGTAGAACTCGGAGAATCGTATCCAGCCCGTTCCATCGGGAAAGACTTCGCCTTTGGGGAAGGAGATTTCGTCCTTGTTTTCGAAGTCGATCTTAGTGACCCTCTCGCTGACCTTTATCTTCACATCGTATTTACAGCCGGCGATGTTTGTACCGAGCAAGAGGAAATCAACTTCGAGAAAGGCCTTTTCGAATTTCGCCACCAGTTGTAGGCCTTTCTGAACGGTGAAGGTGAACTCACGGTCTTCGCTGACCAGGGTGTCGTCCTCTCTGTCATACCAGCCGGTAAACATGAAGCATTCAGTTGCGTTCGCGGTCACTGTTACAGAGTCGCCCTTAAGATATACTCCAGCACCTGTAACGGTTCCGCCGCCCAGAGGGATTACGGAAAGCGTCAACACCAATGGCTTCCTGAAGCAGGAAGTCAGAAGAGTGAGGATACACAGCAGGAAGATCACAACCAGAACTCTACGCATCTAGATCCCCTCCACCGGGGGGCGTTTTCAATAGAGAAAAAGTTACAACCCTGCGATACTATCTGTTGCGAAAATGGGTAACCAGAGAGCCGCCCATGGATCTCGATAACGTTACCAATTCAAACCAGCGACTGTATATATATGAACCTGAGATATTATATCACTTCGATAGTCGAGTGCAATGCGACACAACGAGTCTTGCAAAAAAGCGAAAAAAGGGTCAAGTATCGACCCGTGCAGCTCTATAAAAGGGGTGAATTATTACGTGTATTCGGATTTGTTAGATTAGCTTACAAATCAGTATAGCATCGGGCACTGTTTTTTCCATCATTCTAATTCCGTAAAATTCAGGGTAATTGGAACGGTATTCGATGGATAGACGGCAAATCCGCCTCGTTTCTCGCAAATCCTTCTCATATGTCCCTCAACTGTCGATTCTTCCGAATACCGAAGGTAAACGGCATTTGGCCAGTGAGAAAGCGGACGTCTCTTCGCATCCAGGCGAAAGCAAAGAGGATCAGGTTATTCTCAAACCTGACAGCAAACTTCTGATTTGGTGCCGTCAATGACTGTATAGTAGAATCTTTAGGAATGCCGTGCAGCGGAAAACGAGCTGACGTAATCGAGGTGCATTCTATGGAAGTCATGAGCGTTTATTACTTTGGCGGCCAGTGTCCGTGGAACTCATGGGCTATCGGCGAAGCGAAGAAAGCGGCGGGTGAACTGGGAATGGCCGTGAGGGAATTAGATATCTCTCATGGAACAGCCGATATAGACCTATACTTTCCATTCACTATTGCTCTGGAAGAGCTGAAGATCGCAGGTCCGGTTCCTGCAAAGCGACTTGTAGAAATAATACAATCGCGTGGAAATCTGGGCTTCATAGAACTCTATAAAGCTGCTCCGAATGGCTCTTGCACCTCCGTGATTCCCTATTCGCAAGGCACATTCACAGATGCCTGCGGCATATGCACAAACGGCTCTTACTTTGGACTTGAGGAGAAGAAGGGCTGGATAAGCAAACTTGATTTGCAACATACCCCACTCGTCGGCGCCGTGGGCTATTCGGGAGATAAGCCGGTGGCCTTTTGCGAAGCGATCCCTTCTCTGGAATCTTCCTACGCGATTGCTGCAGAGAGCGAGACTGCTTTCATCACATGTATCTACAACGGCATGTCTGAGGAGTTTGATTATAGGGCTGATCTATTCGGGTTCCTCTTCAGAGAGTTGAAGTATCTTGGCTACTCGAAAGTCAACGTACTCGCCGGAATACGAAGCCCTTTCCCGAACGGACCCGAGCAATTCTTCCGGGAACATGGGTTCGAGAGAATTCGAAAGATACCCGGTACAGTGGTCTTTCAATCGGGTGCGGACGAAATAGTCCTGCTCTCTAAGGAGATATGAGAAGAGCGGCTCTTGGCGGGGAAGAACAGCCCGTCGCCAGTCTGCTTGCGCAGGCCAGTACCACTTCGTGGCGCCGGTGGAACAGAGGTAAGGGTGTGCCAAGAAGGCGAGAAAGGAGACTTTCGAGCCATGCTTAATCAAAGATGAGGGAGGGCCCC
>LVBU01000356.1 GCA_001603185.1 Thermotogales bacterium Thermo_02
CAATATAGTACCGTGTATGTTAATTTGCCTTTGCCGCGCTCTTCTCTTTCGAATACTTGAGAACAGACTGCGACTTACTCTTTGAAGCATTCAGGATGATACAGGCAAGAAAGTCTGTGAGTGGAACTCTATGAACTGTATGGGCAGGACGGTTATTACTCTGGAGAATTTGATGGTGGACAAAGAAACGCGGAAGAGAGACCTCTTCCGCGCCTGGCTATTTGATCGAACGTGATCACATGAAAAAGGGTTTGACAGGGAAGAGTGATCCAAAGACAAGTGAGACAACAGACATCAATTTTATCAATATATCCATCGATGGTCCAACGGTGTCCTTAAGGGGGTCACCGACAGTGTCGCCGACGACTGCCGCTTCATGAGTCGGAGTGCCCTTGCCGCCAAACTCTCCCGTTTCAATGTACTTCTTGGCGTTGTCCCATGCGCCTCCGGAATTAGCACTGAAGATCGCTATCATTATGGCGCTGGCCAGTCCTCCTACTAGTAGTCCGGCGACCGCTCCCCTCCCGAATAGGAAACCAACTACAAACGGCGATGCTATTGCCAGAACACCCGGTGCAAGCATTCTGCTTACGGCTCCAGCGGTCGTGATCTCGATACATCTCTTGTAATCGGGAGTCTCCTCACCGGTGAGAATCTTCGGCATCTCTTTGAACTGCCTTCTGATTTCGACTATCATGAGGTTCGCGGTATCCGACACGCCCTTGATAAGCAGAGAGGTGAAGAAGTAGGGGAGCATCCCTCCTAGAATTATTCCGATAAGAGTGTAAGGCTCGACCAGGTTTATGACCGGGTTGTTAATTATCTCATCGGCAGTCCCGGCCGACCCCCAGATGTACGAGACGATAAGTGCTAGAGCGGCGAACGCAGCCGAACCTATAGCAAAGCCCTTTCCAATTGCAGCGGTCGTATTTCCGACGGAATCGAGCCTGTCCGTCAGCTTTCTGACCTTCGGATCGAGGTTAGCCATTTGAGCTATACCGCCTGCGTTATCTGCTACCGGTCCATAAGAATCGACAGAGACGATATACCCGACAAAGGAAAGCATTCCGAGGGCGGCTATCGCGATTCCGTACACACCGGCCGACCAGTAGGCTCCAAGGATGGCCATAGCGAGAGTTATGACCGGCCAGAGAGTGCTTCCCATACCCAGAGCAAGACCGCCGGTAATGTTAATCGCTACACCGCTTTGAGTGTCCTTTGCGAGCTTTCTTGTTGGATTATAGCTATCTGACGTATAGTATTCGCTCAGCTTAGAGATGATTATTCCGGCAATCAGACCCGATGCGATCGCGAAGAAGAGTCTCCATCTAGAAACGAATTCCGGATTGATTATGAATGTGTCCTTGAAAGGATAATCCGGGGCTGCGATACCTATGACTACTGCGACAGACGCCAGGACGAGAGCCCCCGTAAAGAAGTTGCCAAAACTCAGACTCTTCTGTGCGTCTTTCGTTTTCATGTTCGCTACCACGAGAACACCCACGAGAGAGGAGAGCACACCGACTGCGGCTATCAGTACGGGCAGGAAGATCAGGCCGTAGTACTGAGTCTCTGTCATGGTGCCGTGGTCCGCGAACTTCATGAAGATCGCGAGGACTATCGCGGAGACGATTGAAGCGACGTAGGATTCGAGAATATCTGCACCCAGACCGGCGACGTCGCCGACGTTGTCGCCCACGTTGTCCGCTATTGTGGCGGGATTTCTTGGATCGTCTTCCGGAATGCGCGCTTCGATCTTTCCCACCAGATCGGCGCTCATATCCGCGGCTTTGGTGTACATTCCTCCGCCGACCCTGTCAAACAGGGCGATAAGACTCGCTCCCAGCGAATAAGAACTGATAATCATGACCCCGTCGATATAAGAGATCCTGCCAAAGGCTCTCGAAATATCCAGGATATTCTCAAAGACAAAGGAGCTTTTGAAGACGAGCATAACAATTGCGAGACCGGTTAGCGAGAACCCGGCTACGGCCAGACCCATGACCGAACCGCTGGAGAACGCGACCTTGAATGCGTTTGCCAGTCCGTGCTCGGCTCCTGCAGCCACCCTTGAATTTGATCTAGTCGCGGCGTACATTCCGATAACTCCGGCCATTTCAGAGACTAGAGCTCCGAACAGCAAGACTATCGGATACTTAAGCGACTGGAAGATAATACCCAGAGCCGCGGCGATCAGTATAGCGACGAGGAAGATCTTCTTTGCCTCCGCTTCCAGAAATGCCGACGCTCCTTCCTGCACGTATTTCGATAATTGCTTCATTTTGTCGTTGCCAGGAGAGTATTTGAGAGTCCGCCTGAGCATGACAAACGCGAACAGAGTGGAGATAATTCCTGCTACCAGTGGTAAGTACAATACGTTCATTCGTTTCCCTCCCATGTATCGACTATGGTGGAACTGATTAGATATGAAAAGAACTAGAAATCCCAGCCAACATCCCAGCGTTCAACTGTATTTTCCGGGAGCTTCTCTATGAAATCGTGTCCGCTTCTGAAAACGTATCTGTTGCCGATCATCGGGCGTGCTCTACCACCCTTCTGCCTCATTACGTAAAGGAAGTCCTTCGCTCTGGTGATAGCGACATAGAAGATCCTCTCTTCTTCATCCAGGGAGCCTTCCATGATGGCCATAGAGTTCGGAAAATCGCCGGGATTGACTGCAAGTATAAACACGACGTCCCATTCAAGTCCCTTGGCCTGATGAACGGTCGTCAAAACAACGGCCGGTTCACGCTCTCCAGACTCTTTCTCTATATCGACCTTCTCGCTTACGGCCAAATCTTCCAGAAGATCGGCGATCGAAGAGTAACGACCGGCTATCTCTACTAGCCTCTCGACATCGAGTCGCCTTTCGCGGGCGTCGGGATGCTTCTCGTCCAGATAGTCTCCATAAAAGCCCTCATAGAACTTCCTTATAGCCTCGGCTGGAGGTTCGTCCTCTTTAAGAGACTCGAAGAATTCGGTTATGCCTCCAAGCCTTATGCGGTTACTCACATGAGATTTTATTACTTCAACTGGAAGATGTCCATCGGTGGTCGCAGCAGATATCTCTTGAATTATTCTGAAGGCCGTCGCATTCCCCACTCCGGGGAAGAGCCTTAAAGAGCGGCCCCAGGAGATCTGATCTAAGGGATTCTGTATGACCTTCAGGATAGCCAGCACGTCCTTGATGTGCGCGGTCTCTGTGAACCTCGGACCCGAGAAGAGCGTGTAGTTCATCTTCCTCTTGTCCATCTCCATCTGCAGTTCGAGAGAGTGGAAGTGCGAGCGGTAGAGAACGGCTATTCTGTCGGGATCGATCCCGTCGTCAATATGCTCCTGAATACGCTGGGCAACGAACGATGCCTCTTCGAGGTTGTCCCATGTCTCGGCCACTACGGGAATCGGTCCGTTCATCCTTACGGCTCTTAGGCTCTTTTCGATAGAACCCTCGGGCACAATAGAGTTCACCAGACTCACTATCTGGGGTGTAGAACGGTAGTTAGTCTGGATTTTGAATATCTTTGAGTCCTTACTGTCAAGAAAGTCATAGACGTTCTCAAATCTGGCTCCCCTGAAGGAGTAGATCGACTGGGCGTCGTCTCCGACGACGACGAGATTACCGTGAACGGAGGCTAGCTTTTCGACGAGTTTGAACTGGAGTATGTTTGTGTCCTGAAACTCATCTACCAGAACCCATCTGAACCTCTCCGATTCGCGCCTGAGAATCTCGGGAGTGTCGCTAAAGAGTTTCAAACCCTTCAAAAGAAGGTCGTCGTAGTCAAGACAGTTCTGCCCTTCCTTCTCTTTCGCGTAGCGTTTCCAGATCTCCTCTATTTCGTCGTATGAGCCGATGAACTTTCTGTTCTGCCTCGCGACGGCTTCCCTGAGAGATGCCAGAACGTTGACGGAGTAGGAGTAGATACTCTGAAGAACGCCGGCAGATGGTAAGGTAGAGGTGTTTATTCCCCGGCGCTCTTCGAGCAGTTCCGTTCGACAGTGCTTTATTAGGTCTTTACTGTCCTCCCGATCGAGGATTGTGAAGTTCTCTTTGAGTCCGGCAGCCTTAGAGTACTTTCGTAGAAAGTGGTTGCAGACATGGTGAAAGGTTCCTGCAAGCATCCCCTTCAAATCGGAGCCGCTGGCCCTCCTGGCACGCTCGATCATCTCTCTTGATGCCGCTCTGGTGAAGGTTACTAGAAGGATATTTTCGGGCTTAATGCCTTTGCTTACCAGGTGAGCTATTTTGTATGTTATGACTCTAGTCTTTCCCGAACCCGGTCCGGCTACTATAAGGG
>LVBU01000357.1 GCA_001603185.1 Thermotogales bacterium Thermo_02
GATCCTCAAAGAAACCCCCTTGCACTATACCAAAGAGGGCCTGATCTGATCTATGATGAGATAATATGCATTTTTCTGCCCACCTGCTTGTTCTTTCAACCGATGATTTCACGTATTCGTATGTTGCTCCCGGTTCGACACACTCGTCGAAGGCCATAGCAATATCTGAGTAGATGGTTTCCTGAATCTCCATAGAAAGCTCGGGAGTCATAAGAATCCTGCTTCCATCCAGAGGCGATCTGAATCTTACGCCTTCTTCAAGAATTTTTCTGTCTTTCAACGAAAATACCTGAAATCCGCCACTGTCAGTCAAGATGGGCCTTTTCCAGGACATTAGTCCGTGAAGCCCGCCAAACTCTCGAAGAATCTGCAATCCAGGTCTCAAATACAGATGAAAGGCGTTACCGAGTATTATCTCTGCATTGAGTTCCTCAAGATTCTCTTGCCACAGCCCCTTTACAGTACCGTTAGTGCCAACAGGCATAAACACAGGAGTACTTATTTCACCGTTTCTGGTCTTGAGTCTTCCCAGTCTAGCCTTACATTCGCTGCTCTCGCCAATTATCCTAAAATCAACCATTACGCTTGCCGATTACTTCCATAATTCTGTCGTAAGAGGCATTTATCTGCTTTTCTAGCTGCGTCATCTCTTCGCGTATCCAGTCACAGTAGTCGGTATCCTTAAGAGATTTCATGTTGATAATTACGTTGGCTTTTGCGACTCTGTAAACAGCTACAAGAAGATGCGCCGCGCTTTCCGCATCTGATAAGACATTCGCGTTTCCCCATTTTGCAAGTCTTTCGATATTCACGATTATATTCTTACACCTTCTTGCGAGATCAAACGGTACCTCGATAGCTGTCTTCAAAGCCTGTTGAATCTTCATATCTCTTGCGGCCTTTTCTTCTTCAGAGCTCTTTGGGAGTTTGTAAGCAGACATAACCTGGTCAAAGGCCTGAATGTCTTTGTTTAGCAGTTCGCAGAGGTAATTGGTTTCAGCTTCGAAAACCTCTAGAGCTGATTCCATGTGGCCCTCTACATCCTCGTATCCCTTCTTTCCTATCGTGAGATTTGCTACCATCGAGCCCAGAGAGGACGCTATTGCGGCTACAATGGCACCCACAGCACCGCCACCAGGAGTTGGGGTCTTTTCACCAACCTTTTTCAGGAATTCCTTTACTGGAAGAACACAGAAATCCATTTCAATACCCCCCTTTAATCTCTTCTTCTCCCGTAACAATATTTATTCCGGAACTTGTTCCAATTCTATCGGCTCCAATGATTATCATGTTTATTGCATCGTCTCTGGTTTTAACACCACCGGAAGCCTTGACTTTACAGAAGTCACCGACCACAAACTTCATGAGTGCTACATCTTCCTCTGTCGCACCACCAGTCGAAAAACCAGTAGAAGTCTTGACAAAACTTGCTCCCGCCTCACGCGAAATGGCACAGGCTGCAATCTTTTCGTCTGTGCTCAACAGACAGGTCTCAATGATTACCTTCACGACTCTGCCTTCTGCAGATTCTACCACTTTCGACACGTCATCGAAAACCAGTTGATACTCTCTCGCCTTGAGAAGTCCGACGTTTATTACCATATCGATCTCGTCGGCTCCATTTGCTACGGCCCAGGCCGCCTCGGCCGCCTTCACGTCTGTTGCCATCTGTCCCAGAGGAAATCCCACAACTACAGTTTTCTTCACGTCGGTGTTTTCAAGAAGAGTATTTACCAGGGTCAAATAACTACTGTTGACACAGACACTCCAGAACATGTACTCTCTGGCTTCGGAACAGAGCTTACTTATCATCTCCGGCGTAGCATCGGCCTTAAGAAGCGTGTGGTCGATATATTTGGAAATAGTGAGAACCTCTGGCAATTCTCTCTTCGTTGCTACGTAGCAATCTTTGAATCTATTGATCTCCGACAAGACAATTCGCTCAATCATCGTATTAATCTCCTTCCAACAATAAAGACTATTTATAGGCCAAGTTCAGTGGAAATACCTTTCATCGCCTCCAGAGACAGCGACAGAAACTCTTCGAGCGAAAGACCTAACTCTTCGCAGCTTTCCATCTGTTCTCTACTGGCGCCTCGGGCAAACGATTTTTCCTTGAACCTGTTGATCAAAAACTCGACATCTATATCCGACAGCTTAGTCCCTTTTCTTATAAGAACAGCCGCGACTATAAACCCGGTTACGGGATCGGCAGCATATATTGCCTTCTCGATAAGTTTTTCTCTGTTCTTTCTGTTGCAATGGGCGAGAATCGCATCCTTAATTTCGTCTGAAACATCTTCATCCTTCAGCATCTCAACAGTCTTTAGAGCGTGATCTTCGAACCTGTCCTTCGTCGTCTCGTAGTCAAGATCGTGAAGCAATCCCGCCATGGCCCATACATCGCCGTCTTGTTCAAGACGATAAGCAAGAGCACGCATAACCGCTTCAGTCGCTATGACGTGCTTTACAAGATTTCTGGAACCGAGGTTTTTTTCTACCAGTTCATAAGCGCTTTCTCTCGATATCATGTCCCACCTCCGCATAAAAGACTCTTCCTGCAGTAAAACTGAAAAACCTTCCCTTACCTATTATGACATGGTCGAGTACCCTGATACCAAGAGTTTCACCTGCTTGTTTAATCTTGGTAGTAATATTATCATCTTCTTTACTCGGAGTCGGGTCTCCGGAAGGATGGTTATGCACAAGTATCACCGCGGCAGCCGTTCTGCTTATTGCAGGTTTGAATACTTCTCTGGGATGAAGCAGCGAAGAATCAAGAATTCCAACACTAACCGTATTCAATCCGCAGTAGTTCAATTTAGTATCCAGAGAAATTACCCTGACAGTTTCTCTGTCTAGAAGTGTCATATCGTGACAGAGATAATAGACTCCCTCCGGTTCATCCAGCTTGAGCCTGGTCTTCTCCGACATCTCTCTGAACATCCTGTGACCAAGTTCTAGAGAAGCTTTGAATTGAACTGCCTTGGCCAACCCCATTCCCTTCATCGACATGAGTTCTCTAACATCCGCCGACAGCAGGGCTGTGAGGGACCCGTAGTTGGCCAATAGTTCTCTGCTGTACTCAATGACGCCCTTCCCTTGAGTACCTGTTCTTAGAAGAATTGCAACGAGTTCCTCGTTTGTGAGTCTCTCAGCTCCCAGTTCGAGTAGCTTCTCTCTGGGCATTAGCGTAACATTCTCCAACTAGATCACCCCTCTGAAGTGTAGTTCTTGCCATAGTCTTCCGACGGGCAACCCCATTACGTTGTAGTAGTCCCCATTTATTCTTTCCACAAATATTGCCCCATAATCCTGAATGCCGTAGGCGCCGGCTTTGTCGAGTGGTATACCTGTCTCGACGTACTCTCTTATGAGCCATTCAGGTATGTTCCTAAAGCTGACGGCAGTTTCCTCGATAAAATTCACACGCCACGCACGAGAGATCAATGAAACTGCAGTATATACATGGTGTGTCATTCCTGAGAGATCCAACAACATTTTGATGGCTTCTTCTTTTGAGTTTGGCTTTCCCAGAACGGTATTGTTTAGTACGACAACTGTATCGGCACCCAGAACTATCGCTTCAGTGTTTCTGAGCCACACTTCTTCGGCCTTACGTTCCGAAAGAGCTACCAGAGACTCCCTTGAGAAAACGGCAGGCAGAGTCTCATCTATGTCGATCGGTGGTACCGTATCGAACTCGATCTTGAGTAGCTGGAGCAACTGCCTTCTTCTTGGCGAGGAAGAGCCAAGGATCAATCGAACCATAAGCTACCACCTATCCTTCGAATTACTTCGTATGCTATGTAGGCGTTTATCAAGGCCGATATAGTTCCGAGCAGATGCATATAGGGA
>LVBU01000358.1 GCA_001603185.1 Thermotogales bacterium Thermo_02
GATCTACAATCGGTGTTGATGGTGGAGTTATCAAATCAACCTATTAAAATGATTTTGTAATTAGGATAAAAAAATTTCCTCAAAACAGGGGACAAAGTGAAAAAAGAAATTGAATTAGTAATTCCGCCGGATTTTATACACAATTACGATTATGTAAAAAAAATATCTGCCAAAAAAATAAACCTAAACTCGGAAGAAATTAACGCCGTAAAAATATTGAAGCGTTCTATTGACGCGCGAAGCAGGAATCCGGTTTTTCGAATTCGCGCGCTTGTTTATCAAAACGAAAATCCCTCGCAGGAAAATTTTAAAATTGATTTCAAACCCGCCACAAGCGGCAAATCTGCCATTGTTGTTGGATTTGGTCCCGCAGGAATGTTTGCTTCATTAAAACTTATTGAGCATGGTATTAAGCCAATAATTATTGAGCGCGGTAAAGATGTCCGTGCGCGCAGAAAAGATTTACGCGCTATTCAACAGTTCGGCCAAGTGAATCCTGATTCAAATTATTGTTTTGGCGAAGGCGGCGCAGGCACATACAGTGATGGAAAACTTTACACTCGCTCAACTAAACGAGGAAACGTAGAAAGAATTTTAAACCTGCTTGTTCAACACGGCGCTCAGCAGGATATTTTAATCGACGCTCATCCGCACATCGGCTCAAACAAATTGCCTGATGTGGTTAAAGAAATTCGAGAAACTGTTTTAAAATGCGGTGGACAAATCTATTTCGAATCACGTCTTACCGGTTTGATACTCGAAAACAAAAATTTAAAAGGCGTTGTTGTAAATAATGAAAAAGAGATTTTGGCAGACGCTGTTTTGCTCGCCACTGGTCACTCCGCGCGGGATATTTATTACTTGCTCAATGAAAATAAAATTAAGATTGAAGCCAAACCTTTCGCGATGGGAGTTAGAATCGAACATCCTCAAAGTTTGATTGATGAAATTCAATATCACTCAAAAGAAAGAAACCCGAATTTACCGGCATCAAGTTATAATTTAGCATGCCAAATTGGCGAACACGGTGTCTATTCATTTTGCATGTGCCCGGGAGGAATTATTATCCCGGCTTCTACCGCGCCGGGTGAACTTGTTCTAAATGGAATGAGTGTTTCCAGACGAGACTCGCCTTTCGCTAATTCCGGTTTTGTTGTTTCTGTGGATGAAAAAGATTGGGCACATTTGAAGGCAGAAAAAATATTTGCGGGATTGGAATTTCAAAAACAGGTTGAACGAATTGCTTTTGAAGCTGGTGGAAAAACGCAACGAGCGCCCGCGCAAAGAATAACCGATTTTGTGAAAGGTAAGATTTCATCAACTCTTCCAAAAACTTCGTATATACCAGGGACAATAAGTTCGCCGCTCCATGAAATATTACCAAAATCAATTACGGAAGGATTGCGAAAATCCTTGAAGATTTTCGATAATAAAATGAAAGGATATTTTACGGAAGAAGCGCAAATACTCGCTGCTGAAACTCGAACGAGTTCACCAATTAGAATACCACGTGACGCTGAAACTTTGATGCATATCGAAATAAATGGTTTGTTCCCTTGCGGCGAGGGTGCAGGTTATGCGGGAGGAATTGTTTCCGCAGCTATCGAT
>LVBU01000359.1 GCA_001603185.1 Thermotogales bacterium Thermo_02
GGTATATACTCATCTACTATTAAACCATAACCGGGTATTCTGGCAAAAACAAAACAGAGGGCTTTCAACCCTCTGAAGATTCAGGTAAAAGACGATTATTTCAAGAAACTAGGATCCGGAACTGTCCATTATCTTCTCGCTGTTGAACACTCTCGCCAGAAGATAGACAAAAACAGATATGTATGAGAGATTACTGAAAACCATGAACATAAACCTCGAACCAACAAATTGAACTGTGATAATGTCTTTCATCACAAATATCGAATTTAGAAGCGGTATGAAGTACATTAGAGGATTGTCCGGCGATTCCATTTGCATCGTGGCAACTCCCAGGACTATAGCAAATATGTATATTGGAAGTATATAGCCGCCACCTTCTTTTATGTTTCTCGCAAGTGAGCCGAGAAGTACTATTAGAGAAGCGGCCAGTCCGGCCATTGTGAGAAGAGTAGCGAAAAGTCCTGCCAGTGTTGTGAGGGAAAGAGAAGAGAGGTTCAACTCTCCCGCTCCAAACGCCGGACCTCCCAATCTGAAGGCAATCATAAGGCCTATGAAAGTGAAGATGCTATTTAGGACCGCTATAGTCATAACATACAGGATCTTCCCAGTCGCAATTGAAGTTCTCGACACCTGGTTTACCAGAAGCACAGGCATGCTTCCCCTTTCCTTCTCTCCGGCAGTCGTATCCAAACCGATGTTCATTGAGCCCGAGAAAATATAAATCAGGAGAAAGTACGGTATAAGAACCGCAAGCGCTTCGGTACCCTTTGACTCTTCAGGCGCAACATCTTCCCTCTCCACTTCAACGGGATTCAGGTCGGCGAGAGTGAGTCCATGCTGCGAAAGTCTGTCGGCGAGAAGAACGCTGGAATACGCTGAAAGAGCGCTGTGTACCATTTGAGCGGCAAAGGAAGAGGCTCTTGAAGTAGATTTGTAGTAAAGTTTTGCATCCACCTTAACTCCTTCTTGAACCCTTTTAACGCTATCGGGGGCAAACTCGACAATAATCGAGTCGTCACTATTCAAAACGGATTCCCGGTCGAGCTCCTCAACCTGCACAAATTTGATGAGGTCGCCAAGTATTGATGTGAATCTCTCGTCAGGCACATTTATAAGTTTCAGTCTGTACTCCGTGTTCTCGAATGTTCTGACCTGAGAAGAACTCACAGTGTTTATTACAAAGAATATTATGGGCATTATCAACATGGGAAGAATCAGCACGGCGAATATTGTTCTTCCGTCTTTGAATACGTTCTTTAGTTCTTTTCTGAATATAATCAGAGCGTCTCTAAGCATTGTCTGTTACCCCCTCTCGCTCAGCGATTTTGAAGAAGACGTCTTCCAGGTTGCTATCCCCGAACTTCGTATAGAGTTCTTTCAGAGTGTCATTTTCCACAAGATTTCCATTGAAGATGATTCCAACCCTGTCGCAAAGCTTTTCGGCAACAGCCATTATATGAGTTGATATTATTATCGTCCTGCCCTGTCTTCTATAGTCTTTAAGAAATTCCGTGACCGTCCTGGCAGTTAGTATATCCAGTCCGTTCGTAGGTTCATCGAAGATAATTACCTCAGGGTCGTGAACAAGACTTACAGCAATGGCTGCTTTCTGTTTCATACCAGTTGAGAGTTTACCGATTCTCTTGTCCAGAAAATCTCCCATGTCAAGATACGAAGCAAGGTCTCTAATTCTCTTATTGATAACAGAACTCTCCATGTGACTAAGTTCACCGAAGAATTGAAGAAGCTCTTTAGGAGTGAGGTTACCCGAAAGCTTCATATCGCTGGTTAGAAATCCTATACGCTTTCTCACCTCAGTTGCTTCCTTCATACAATCAAAGCCCATTACTTCTGCCTTGCCAGAGTTAGGTTTCAGTAAAGTCGCAATGATTCTCAACGTAGTAGTCTTGCCGGCACCATTCGGGCCTAGAAGACCGAATATCTCACCGGGCTCGGTACGAAAACTTACTTTATTAACAGCCTTTACTCTCTTCTTTCGACTTTCGAATGTCTTCTCTATCGAAGTGACCTTAACCATTCAGCTCCTCCTTTATGCAGCTGTTGATAATTCACATTACCAGATTCTCAAAATTCCTGCG
>LVBU01000360.1 GCA_001603185.1 Thermotogales bacterium Thermo_02
GCTTATCCCTATCACCGAAATCCCTCCAGCCCTCATTAAACAACATATTCATTCATCATTGCTCCCAATCTACCACTTCCCTTACCTTTTATCCAATACTTATGGGTAATGATGAGCGCTCAAGCGGGGATTAAGATCAAGAGCAGAAGAGCGGTTCTTCGTTCCGACGCTTCGCGTTCAGGTTCTTGGTTCTTACCAGCAACCCACAACGCACAACCTACCGCGGTTCTTACCGCCCGCGAAGCGGAACTGGCGCGAAGCAGTCGTACTGGCATCGCGAAGCGATACTGGCGAAGGCGAAGCCTTTACTGGCTGCTTTTGTCCAAAACTTTCCACACTCTACTCTGCACGTCTCTTACAACCCGTCATCTGAGAAACTTAGTTGGTCATCCTCCAATTTCATGTATCAGTGTTGGAAGCCAAGAGTCCACATCGGGATGCAGTTCAAGTGAGGAATATCCGTATCATCTCTTATTACGAAGTCTGCTTTCTTCTGTTTTTTGCTCTTTCCGCCCACTTCAACGACTGTTTTGTCTATAAGGAAGTCCCCATTTCGTTCGTCCGGACAGGCGAAGACTTTATTGCCCGCATCTTCGAAGGCCGCGGCCACATAAGCTTCTCTTCTTGTGCCGATGTTTTTTTCGCCTATGGAGTAGAAAGCGGGATCGCCGAAAAATATCTTCTCGCCTTTGGAGAAGGTTCGATTGTCATTCTCTTTGAATATTATCCTTATTATCCCTGTTGCGTCCATTACCGAGAGAAGCTCATAGAGTTTTCTTTTTCCTATTCCCCAATCTCTACACATTCTCTCGATGTTAAGGGTAGGGACTTTCGATATCGCAAGGAATCCCAGAACGGCGCTCATCAATCTGAAGTGAATGTCCGAGATCTGAGGCACGAAGAATGGGACATCACCGTGTAGCGTTTTTTCGATGATGTGTTCAATCTGTTCTTTGTAATCCCACTCTAGATATGATGGCCTGAATCCGTGGTCTAGATACTCCTCAAAAGACGCCAGAACGTTGATACTGCTCATGATCTCTCTAATCACAGAAGAATCTAGAGCGAATGGATCGAGTAGCGGAAAAAGGACACCGTCTCGCAGATATATGTACTCTCGCAAAGACATTAGCGGGATGTGGACTCTGGAGAATCTTCTGGAGAGGTCCGCAACACCCTGTCTCAATATCAGACTGCTACTATCGCTTGCTATTATTAGCTTTGCTGGATGCGCGTCGTAGATAGCTTTCAGATGAATACTCCAGTCTTTCGCATAGTGAACTTCATCGATGATTATTCCCTCGTATCCCCTGATAAACGCGGTGTTTGCTATGCTCCAGAGGTCTGTAGTGGCGACTAGAGGGTTATCGGCCGACAGGTAGAGTACTCTTCTGCCCCCGAATCTGCTGAGAAGGAATGTAGTCTTCCCAACGCCGCGAGATCCAAAGACCAATACAGCCCTGTTCTTCATATCTATCTTTTCAAAGTAAGGCCTTAACCTGGAGGGCAGACTCATCTCTTTTCTCTTCTGTATCTCTTCCAGCGACGGAATCAGTTCGGAAGTGTCCATAAGATCAGCTCCAATCGTTCTTCTGTGAAACGATTCTACCATAATAGCGTTTCTTGACAAAACGGAAGCAAAATAGGGACTCCTTTTTTGGCGGGAGGTACATCCCGCCGCCAGTAAAGGCTTCGCGGGATAAGAGCCGTTGTA
>LVBU01000361.1 GCA_001603185.1 Thermotogales bacterium Thermo_02
CGGTTTATAAGAAGAGGGTATCAGGAAAACCCGTTTAGTAGGTTGATAATTTTATGAAATGGGGAATTTTGGCTGTCAAACCCTAAATCCCATTATAAGTATATCATCAACCTGTTTCTCGTTACCCTTAAACTCATCGAATTTTTCCTGTAGAATACTTTGCTGGGTGTTTAATGGCAGGTGATGAATATCGAGCAGAAGCTTTTTAAGGTTCACCATCATAAATTTTGAGTTTTTGGGGCCTCCAAACTGGTCGGAGTATCCGTCGGAAAGCAGGTAGAACAGGTCGTTTTCAAAGATAGTAAAGGTGTGGTTAGTAAACATTCGTTCCTCAATAATGTGATGCCCAATTGGCATTTTATCGCCTTTAATTTCGTAAAGAGTACTTCCGTCAGCTATAACAGGGTTTGAGTGCGTTGGAGGGGCCTGCACGGAGGAATCCCTTATGAGTAACAAAGGGAAATAAGCGCCTGCGTAATGGGCCTCCATCCTTTTTCGGTCAACTATGAGCATACCCATATCCATACCGTCGTGTGAATCGTTATCGGTTTCGGCCGGGTTGAGCGAGGCAATAACAAGGCGGCGGAGGCGGAAAAGGATATCGGCGGCATTCTCAAAATGTTGTGTTGCGGTTAGTTCCTTTAACAGGGTAATGCCAAGCATACTCATAAAAGCTCCGGGAACCCCGTGGCCAGTGCAATCGGCTGCTGCTATCGCAATTCTACCATCGGTTAGCTGTGTTACCCAAAAGAAATCGCCACTAACAATGTTTTTGGGTTGGTAGAGCACAAAGTGATCGCGCAGCAGTGTGGAGATTTGCTGGCTACGCGGAAGAACAGCAGCCTGAATACGGCTCGCATACTTAATACTATCGGTTATTTGCTTTTGTTGTTCGGCTATTTGGTCACGTTGCCTTTCGGCCAAATCGCGCTGTGCCTCAATCTCCTGTTTCTGGTTTTCAATTTCGTTCTTTTGCCTTAATATCTCAGCGTTCTGCAGGATGAGAATTTGGTTGGTTCTCTTTTTTTCGCGGTAGAATCTGAATACTACAGCTGCCAGAGCAAGGCTCAAAACTAAAGCTATTGAAATAAGCAGGGTTGCCATTCGCTGCCGTTCAAGCCTGGCTTGCTGCATGGCATCGCGCTGGCGCGAGATTAACTCCTGTTCCTTTTCCCTTTTCTCAAAATCGTACTGCATCTCCAGCTTGGCTATTTGGCTGGCGTTAACGCTATCCTTAAGTGCCGAATAGCTGGTAAAGTACTCGTATGCCTTTTTGTAATTACCTTTCCTGCGTTCGGCGTCCGATAGGCTATAGTATATATCGCGTAAATCGGTAGTAATCTTTTGCTTTTGGGCATCGTTTAACGCTTTATTCAGAAGGGTAATCCCTTTGGCAAAGTTTCCCCTTTGCAGCTCAAGTTCACCCATGTATCGGTTAAGCTTTGCCATATCAATACTATCGTTTACCTGCTGTTTCAGCAATAGCGATAGGTTTAGGTAGTATTCGGATTGCTGGTACTGTTTTTTATCAAAGTAGATAATTCCCATCAGCAGGTAGTTAGCTGCCTGTGCGTGTATGTTTCGGGTGCGTGAATTCTCATCAATTACCTTACCCAGTAAATCGAGCGCCTTGTCGTGCATACCGGTATGGTAGTAAATATTGGCCAACTCGGTTTGTGCCAGGGTTATGCCGGTTTGATTGTTAAGCCTGCGGTAATGGTTCAAGGCATTTTCGGCATACTGCAAAGCCCTTTCGTTAATCTCCAATCGGCTAAAAAGACGCGAAATGCTTAACGATGTCCAGGCCATACCCTCGGTTTCGCCCGATTGCTCAAAAATTTCAAGGGCATCGAGCATGTACTGCAAGGCAATTGAGAAATTACCCGTAATTGCAAACACCGTTCCAATATTAACCAATGTGCGGGCAATTTCTACCTTGCTTCCTATCTTGTAGTTGTAGTCCAGCGCTTTTTTATACTCATCAATGGCTTGACTGTAGTAGCTTTTTAACTGATAAACGTTACCAATACGGTTGTGTAGTAACGCTTTAAGTTGAA
>LVBU01000362.1 GCA_001603185.1 Thermotogales bacterium Thermo_02
GTCTTCGCTTGCTCCCTCGAAAGAGGGCGAAATGTGGATGATTCTGAATCTTCCCAGATCGATTCGTTTCAGCATTTCGTGAGTAAACACCTCGGCTCCGCCCTTCTTGGGAGCCTTAATATCTCTCCAGGAAAGAAAGAGTATCGTTTTCTTATCTAACTTCTCCAGTTTCACTCTTATCACCTCTGTGTATAGCAAAGTCTACTATAAGAACTAGAAACAGCCCCAGATACACGATTGCTTCGATGATAAAGATCGTCGAGATCGAGTCGTGAAAGACCAGAAAAAGTATAAGCAAAGCCGTGCCAGATCCCGCAAGATAGCGCAGGTGCCGAGTCCTTTCGAGCACGATGAATATGTTCACAATGAGGAATGAGAATACGAGAAATATGTAGGCTATGGCACCGAGCAGTAGATACTGACTGGCTCCAGAGTACTGTGAATCGAAAAAGAGATCGACTGTCGGAGGCAGTATCCAGCGATAGCCAATAACTGCGAGGATCCCCATCAGACCGAACAGGACTAACATGAGCTTCAGATGCCTGCTAAATGCTTTGTAATCATTACGGCTGGAGCTGAGAACAGGTATAAAGACGGTCATTACGGAGAAGGCAACGAAGAGAATAATCTGAGAGTACCTGAGGACTACTGCAAAGACACCCGAGACATCTGGTAGAAAGAAGTTGACGGCTATCATATCTACCGAAGTAAAGAAGTACAGGAAGAAGTTTGCTGCAAAGATTGCCGCTATCTGTCTTATGAATGGCTTTAGACTCTCCCTGACTGATCTCCCAAGGGCCATTATGATCGCGCGGTTCTTGTATAGGGCGTGACATAGCGAGAGGCCCATTCCGAAGATTATCGAGATCAAGACTAGCTCAATGCTCCTGAAGTATCTCAGCAGGAAATACAGGAAGAAGACCTTTGAAAGGACCTCAATATAGAAGCTCACGTTTAGCGAAAGGAACTCCTTCTTTCCCTGGAAAAAGCCTCTGAATATGCTTAGATAAACGTTGATTGCAAAGGTCGATGCGACTATGATAAGAGATAAAAAACCAGATCTTGTGAGACTCATCAATGCGGGACTCGATACCAGAAGACCTATTGAAATCACAAGAGCGAAGAGGTTTCCAAGCCTCAACACTTGAGCTACACGGCGATCGCTCTGCCCAAATCGGGCAACGGTTCTGGCTGTGTAGATTTGAAAGGAAATCCCAGTAACCAGAAGAATCGCTGAAAGCGACAGGAGAGAATTGAGAATACCGTAGTCTCCCTGTGAGAGATACCAGCTCACGTAAATATGGAAGAGGTAGTTAACACCGTTCAATGCCACGTCTAGCACCGGGAAGATTATGTGTTGCTTTCCCAGAATGAACTTCCTTATTGTAAGCAAGACTCTCACCTCTCGTTTGTTTGCCTTTCAGATATACGATTCTACCCTATTAGACAAGCTGAAGACATCATTTATTCAGCAGCATATTAATGATACTGCCCGTCTCATGGAGACAGGCAGTATCGTCACAGGCCGAAACTTAGGCCGATTATTCCGGTCTTACATCCGGGAATATAAGTATATCCGAATTCAGTTTTCCTCTGAAGAGAAGTTCGTTCGTGGTGTAATCTAAGACAACTACGCGGTGCATTCCAGAAGGGTCTTTCTCTGTGAAATACACGTAAGGCCCCTCTACTTTTATTGACGAAACCGGTGCATCCATGAAAAGTACGTTCTCTGCCAGCAGTCTGTCCGCGCCGGTTGAAATGTCGAACACCCGGAGCGACTGATAATAGAATTCTTCATAGTCTTCGGGTTGTTCATAGTACAGAATCTTTCCATCCACACCAAACTCTGCCCAAAGAGCATATGCAGAAGTGTCCAGAGACTCATCAGTGGTGAGATCTATGATACTTCCCTCATAGTCTATCGCGTAAGCGTTATCGTTTGAAAGGAAGACGAAGGCATACCAGTAGTCGAACTGCTCAAGAAGCTCACCCGTTGCTGTGTCGAACACTGAAAAGACATCATAGCCCGTTGACACGGCGACTCTGGAGCTGTCTGGAGACCAGGAAGGCGGGATCATATTGAACTCACCGTCTGCACTCCAGAGAGTAGTCAGGTCTGGACCCACCATCACGATCTTTTCTCCGTAGCTTTCTAGAAGAAGGAACTTACTTCTGTCAGGCGCCAGGGAATAGACGTCGTATCCCATGAACCTCGCCTTCCGCTCGCCATCGACAATGACCCTGTCGGTCTCGGCAGAGATATAGATAAATGATCTCGCATCCAGAAACTGTCCGTAAATAGTATTGTTCAAAGATCCCTGAAGAACGCCATCGATATCGAAGAAACCGGTAATTATCTTCTGGGTATCGAAGTTGACAACATTATAGGAGATAACAACTTCCTCTCCCTCGAGAAGCTCGGAAATCTTCTTTGGCTCGGGTACTCTCGATATCCACGAGAAGATCCATGAAAGCTCCTGGAATCTCGAAATATACTCCTGAATATTTGCCTGAAGCGTGGCTTCATCGTCTGAGGTCACTATGGCCCTGAAGAGCTCCATAACGTATTCAGGCACATAGACATAGTACAGAACCTCGAATGCCTCCTGCATCGCAGAACCGTCGTCATATGCCTTTCCCTTCAGGAAGACATCGAGTGCCTGTTCATAATTACCTTCTATGAGTTCAAGTATACTCTTCAGATAATAGAACATAGGCTGCTCGACCAGCACTTCGGAATACTCATTCAGAAGCTCCTCAGAAGTTCGATAATCGCCGTCGTAGAAGAGACCCTTGATATAGGGAAGAAGGAAGTCATTTTCGTTGAACTCCTCCACAAGTATCCTCGAGACGATCAACGACAGATCTGCAGGATACAACTCTACAGACCCATCGTAGAGATACCTGTAAAGTTCAACCGGCTCTTCGTCTGGGAGTTCGGCGACGGCATCACGCACGTCGGATTCGCTCAAATACCAGGCGCTGTTCAAACTCTGTAAGTAGAAGAGCAGTGACTGTCGGTTTTTGTCAGCATCGAAATAGATACGTGATAACTCGCTTGCCATGTCCGAGTAGTAGTTATACTGCGCCATTTCTATGGCCTTCTCGATTATTGGCAGCATCTCGTCTGGAATCTCGCCCACGGCACTGGCTACTCCCCGAACGGTATCAAGATAACTGTAGTAATCGTAATTGTCCTCGTAGATCTTCAACAGGGCTTCAAGACTTTCTATGTCTGCCGGATTATCGGCAAGCTTCGCCTTCAACTCATCGATCTGCGCAAAGAGAAATATCGGTAATAGAGCAACTAGAATCAACAGAATAGTTTTTTTCATAGACTCACCTCCTGGAACTATTGTAGACTTTATCCTGCCGCATAGTGACCGCTGATAAGACTCTGGCGCGAGAAAAAAGGGACTCCATTTTCAAGAAAAAAGGGACTCCATTTTCAGGAGACGTCCACCTCCGAGAGAGCCACCAAACGCCGCTAATCCGCTTTTGATATAGATCCCCTCTCGAGAGCTCATCATTACCCACAAGTCATGTAGAGAAGATATCAGCG
>LVBU01000363.1 GCA_001603185.1 Thermotogales bacterium Thermo_02
CTTCAGGACAGAGCTACTGTTTTTTCTTACGCCGAGAGCTATACTGACTTCATTAACAGTTCGAGAACCGAAAGACTCGCCGTCAAATACCTGGTAAAACATCTTGAAGACAACGGCTTCAGGCCGTTGAGCTCTTTCGAAGAAAATGGAGTTAAACAGGGCGACCGGGTTTACTTGTCTAAGGACGGAAAGTCTCTTCTGGCGGCAGTCATTGGAGAGAATATCACTGATGGAATCGATATGGTCGCGGCGCATCTAGATGCGCCCAGACTAGATCTGAAACCCTATCCGCTTGTAGAAGACTCCGAACTGGCCATGTTGAAGACTCACTACTACGGAGGTGTAAAGAAGTATCAATGGCTTAACATACCGCTGGCCTTCGTAGGTACAGTTTTCAAAGGCAATGGTGAGGTAGTAGAAATATCCATTGGCCTTGAAAGAGAAGATCCCGTTTTCGTTATTTCCGATCTTCTCCCTCATCTGGACACGAGAGAAGGGGACTTCAGGAAAGTCTTTCAGGGAAAGGACTTGAATGCGCTTTCCGCTTCGATGCCACTTGCTAAAGATGGCGAAATTGAGAACGCTGTCAAATTAAATTTTCTGAAGTTACTCAACGAAAAGTATGGACTTGTCGAGGAAGACTTCTATTCGTCTGACATCCAGCTGATTCCTGCTTTTGAAACGAGGGACGTGGGAATCGATCGCTCAATGATAGGTGCCTATGCTCACGATGACCGCGCCTGTTCCTATGCTGCGCTAACAGCCCTTACAGATTTAGTTAAGATTTCCAATCCATCAAGAACGGCAATGGTACTTCTTCTGGACAGAGAAGAGATCGGAAGTGATGGCGTGACAGGCGCCAAGGGAAGGTTCTGGGTGACTTTTATAGAGAGGCTTCTAAACCTCTCCGGTGTTACAGAGTTATACGCGATAGACTTTCTTCTGGAGAAATCCAGGATGCTCTCGGGCGATGTCTCAGCCGCTTTTGATCCAACATTTAAGGATGTTCACGATCCAGCGAATGTTTCAAAACTCGGATACGGCATTGCAATCTCAAAGTATACCGGAGCAAGAGGAAAGTCCGGTACGAGCGAAGCGAGCGCAGAGTTCATAGGCTCTGTAAGACTCCTTTTTAACAGAGAAAACATTTGCTGGCAAAACGCTATGCTTGGAGAGGTTGACAAGGGTGGTGGTGGAACAGTAGCTAAATTCTTTGCAGAGAAAGGCGTTTCGGTACTTGATGCCGGAGTTCCGGTGTTGGGGATGCATGCTCCATACGAGATAATCTCGAAAGTCGATCTCTTCGAGACTTACAGAGCCTATAAGGTTTTTCTGGCAGGATAGAATGGAGATCGAAAATTGTTCACCCGATGTCGTTTCTCGATGGATTATTGAGAAGTATCCCAGAGAAAATGAATATAGCGATCCCTTTAAAGTACTGGTAAGCACTATACTCAGCCAGCGAACAAGAGACGAGAACACTGAAGAGGCTTCAAGAAGACTATTCGAAGTCTATGAAGATGCTGATGCCATAGCACGCGCCGAGCCTGGAGATCTTTATGCACTGATAAAGGCTTCAGGTATGTACCGGCAGAAGGCCGAGCGTATTGTAAACTGTGCTCGGATCATCCTTGAGACATTCAATGGCGAAGTTCCCGATACGCTCGAGGAGTTGACTTCGATACCCGGAGTGGGTAGAAAGACGGCTAACATAGTACTGAATATCTCTTTTGGTAAACCTGCACTCGCAGTTGATACTCACGTTCACAGAATCTCAAACAGACTGGGATGGATTTCGACAAAGAGAACAGAGGACACCGAATTCGCTCTAATGGACCTGATATCTCCCGAATTATGGGGTCCGGTAAACGGATCGATGGTAGAGTTCGGCCGTGAGATATGCAGACCTTTGATGCCGCGCTGCGAAGTGTGCGGCATCAAGAGCTGCTGTGAATTCTTTTCTCAGAACTCTCAACAAAGCGTTGGGAAATAGAAACCATAGTCACCACAATCAATCCTAGAACTGTACTTAGAAAGCGGGCCTCAAGAAAGTGGCGGCTGCTGTTTAGTCTGTATATTGCAACAGTAAATGTTGGAAAGTCTTGGGCGCCAAGTATCAGCGACCCGCCAAACTCTCCCATTGAAATTGCAAACACGATTGTGGCGGCATACAGCAAAGAGCCTCTAAAAAGCGGGAAAATGATGTATCTGAACCTTGAAAACCTTGTTGCACCATCAAGAGAGGCCGCCTCAATAAAATTCAGTTCCACACTCTGAACCTGGCCGTTTATATAGTTCAAAGCTATTGGTAGAGACAGTACGGTATAAAGCATTACCATTAAAAACGGTACGGGAATGAAGTCCAGTACGGAAAGATAGGAAATCGCCAGCATCGAAGGAGTTACTGAAAGAGCAATAAGAGAAATCACTTTGAGATGTTTTGCTCCTCCGGGAATCGTTCTGGCTTTTAGTGCCAGAGCAAAAGAAATGCTGGAAGTGATGCCGCCGGCCAGAAAAGAGAGAAATAGAGAGTTGAAAAGAGTGTTAGCAAGCGTCGTGCCAATTGACGCTATTCTGCCAGAAAAGAGCGTGGAAATTCTTGAGAAAATCAGTTCTCCTCTATTCCAGTCATATACGGAAGTGGCGAAGGCACCAATAATTGGCAGCCATTCAAACATGAGAAATAGTACCGAGTAGCCTCTGATCACCGCTCTTTTCTCGATAAACTGGTCTCCATACTCGAATTGCACCTTTCTTTCGGTTAGCAAGATAAAGACACCAAACAGAACTATAAAGAGAAACTGCACAAGAGCCAGAACGGTTGCCGCCTGCGGTCTTCCTAACAATCTGAAGTACATGTAGATTGAGACTTCCAGGGTAGCAAATTGGGCTCCTCCAAGAATAAGGACTACCGCAAACGACGTGAAACAATATGAGAAAATGAGCAGTGCTGAGTTTACGAGTGCCGGAGTTACCAGTGGAAGCTCCACATTGAACAGAATCCTCATTCTGCCTGCACCATCGATCTTGCTGTTTTCAATGAGTTCCAGAGGAATCTTCCTGAGGGCGTTCCCAAGTATTAGAACAACTATTGGAGCGTTGTAAAAGACATGACCCAGTAATATAGCTCCAAAGGTGTAGAGTATCTGGACTCTCTGCAATCCCAGCATACTAAGAATGTCGTTAAGAAGGCCGTTTCGACCGTAAACCGAGAGAAACCCTATGGCCATTGATATTCCCGGAAAGAAGAAAGGTATATAAGTTGTTATACCCAGAAGCCTGGAGACAACCCCCCTGCTGCGGGCAAAGTATATGGCTGCAGGCAGACCGACGATCATAGCCAGAATTGTGCTGATTAAAGCCTGTTTCACTGTGAACATAGCTATTCTGGAAAAGGACCGATTGGAAAGCGTCTCAGCTATAATGTCGAGATCGGTAATCCCAAAAGACAGAAACAAAGGCAGCACGACTGCCGCGACTGCTGCAAGTGATATCAGAAGCATTCGCTTATCTTTCGTAGATAATCTCTTCCCATTTCGCTATAAGTTCTTCAATGCTGACATCGTCAGCGATTTTCAGTATCGATTCAGGTCTTACAGCGTGATCGAACACCTCAGGCATCTCCAGATCTATCACTGGAAACATCCACTGATTGAGCGGGATATGCTTCTGAAAGGATTCCGTTAGAAGAAAGTCAATGAGCTTTTGCGCTTCCTCAAGTTTGTCCGTCCACCTTACGATACCCGCTCCTTCGATCTGGACGTACCCCTTCCCTTCAGGGATTAATACCGCGTATAGTTGCTCTCCATAGTAGTGAGTAGAGTAAGCTCCATCAGTGGCATATGACACCATTATCGGAGCCTCTCCCGATTCGAACTTCTGAAAAGATTCTCCCCAGCCGAGGGTGATTGTCAGAATTGAAGGTTTGAAGGCTCGCCAGAACTCTTCGAACCTCTCGCCGTGGAGTAAGTAAGTCCATAGCAGGAAAGCCTGTCCTGTGCTTGAGGTTCTGGGATCCTGGATTATTATGCTTCTTCTGAACGATCTATCGGTCAAGTCCCACATGCTGTCGATGTTTTTCTCTACTGCAGAGCTGTCATATATAATAGCTATGGCACCGAAATCATAGGGGGTAAGCCTCCACTGAGGATCAATCAATAGATCCGGAGATATGATCTTATCGTAACCCCGCGGAATATACGGAATAAATATGTCTTCCCTAAAGGCCCTGAAGGAGAGGAGATTGTCTATTCCTATTATTACATCGCCGTCGAATCTCTCACGATTTGCCAGCACTAAACTGATAAGAGTACCCGAGTCTCCAACGGTTCTGAACTCCACCTCTATACCTGTCTGAAGAGTGAACTCGTAGAAAGCCGACTCGGCAACAGGCAGAAAGGAATCATATGAGTAGACCACCAGCGAAGCGAAAGAAACGCTTAAGAGAGTCAAAAAAAGTACAATAAGGAGCTTCTTCATAAAAACACCTCCCAGAAGATAAGCCGGAGGTATTGTCTCGAGCCTTCCCTACGCCGGTGCTAACCGGTTCAGGTTCAAGGGGTCTGCGTTAACGCACTCTCAGCCTTCAGGCTCCCCCGGCAGAAGCAATTATAACATCTTCTAGTTGGTGATACAATTGTTGCGGAGGTGATCCATTGAAGGCTGCAATTCTTCTTACAGGAGACGAGATAACCAGAGGAATAGTAAAGGACACCGATGGTGGATATCTGGCAGAGACCCTTACGGAAATGGGATTTGATGTTCGCTCCATAGTAATTGTGCCCGACAGCGCAGAATGTATGCTTCGTGAGATGAGGTCAGCATTGAAGAGAGTGGATCTGCTCGTAATAACGGGTGGACTGGGAAGCACTTTTGATGACATTACTCTTGAGACCGTTGCCAGGTTCTGTGGTAGAGATCTGGAATATGATAGCGATTATCACTCGAATCTTGAAAAAAGTTTCGAAGAGCGTTTCGCAAGACCCGCTCCAGAGGAATTGAGACGCCAGGCCAGATATATACGTGGATCTGTACCTCTCTTGAACGCTGTTGGAAGCGCTCGAGGATCCTTCTTGAAGATCTCAGGAAAGGAAATCGTACTGCTTCCGGGTCCTCCGATGGAGATGAAGGTTGTCTTCGAAGAAGCAACCAAGCATATCACAACACCTCTGCCCTCATTCACAAAGACAATCGGATTTGTGGATCTCACCGAGCCTGAGATCGAGGCCTTTCTCGAGGAGCAGATTGCTAGATATCCGCGAACGAAATTCGTTACGAGAGTGAAGTATTTTTCCGGTCCGACCGTAATGATATCTTCCAGAGACGTGAGGGAGGTCGAAGAAATCTGTTCGTTGTTTGAAAAAAACTGGGGAGCGAACATATACACGACCGATGGAAGAGAGCTTGTAGAGATACTTGTCAGCAAGCTGATTGAGATAGACAAGACTGTTTCAATTGCGGAATCCTGTACCGGCGGAAGGCTCTCAGCAGCGTTCACCTCTGTTCCAGGTGTCTCCAGAGTTTTTCCTGGAAGCATAGTATC
>LVBU01000364.1 GCA_001603185.1 Thermotogales bacterium Thermo_02
AATACTAATAACTATTATAGAGAAACTAATCGTGGTATGTTGTGTGTTGTCGGTAAGAGCCGAGAAAGACCACGAGAGATTTCGAGAGTTCGCTTCGCTCACGAGAAGGCGGGGAATTTTTTCGTCATCCCGTAATAGCCTGTCCTGAGGAGCCTGCCCTGATATGCTCTTATTCAGGGATCAAATTCAGGACTCCTATACGGGATCTCGTTCTTACCAGACCCTAGACCCCAGGTTCCAGACCCGTTCTCGTCTCGTCCTCTCTCCTCAAACCGTTTTCTCGATGTTCTTCTCTCGCTCTTCTGAACGAAGAACAAAGCTCCTAGCTCTGGAACGAGGAACCGCTCTTCTGCTCTCCAAGGACGGGTCCACGATCTTGGACGAAGGACGAAGGACGGGTCTTCGTCTTTTCATGCTCTTCTCGGAGGACGGAGGACGGAGGACGTTTTTTCAGGCTCTTCTAAACCAAGAACCTGGACGCGAAGCGTCGGAACGAGGAACAGATCTTCTAGCTCCGGAACAACCGCTCTTCTTTTTCTAGATCATTTATCGTCAAAACTCAGAAATAGTATCGATAGCTTCAATATCTATTGATTCCAACCAGTCCAACGCCTCTTGTCTCTTAAGATTACTCAGCAAACTTACCCATGCTTTCCTGTATTCTGCATGATAGTCCAAGAAAGTCCTGAATCTACGAAATGCACCAGTGCCCTGAATTTGGTTAAGCACCTTATCTCTCAGCTTAGAGTCCTGGATAGACTCCACGAACTCTCTCATATCTTCATAGCTTGGCTTGAAGTGAATCTCTGGAATCGCTTCATATCTATCGCTTTCATCATTATAAACCTCGTATACCTGCATTACTAGATTCCTGGTAGATTCGTTTTCATCTGCCAACAACTCGTCCAGCTCTTCTCTCTCAACTTCGCGGTATTCCCATGGAACCATTTCCTCTGTGAAATAGATTACTTCGCCTGTCTCTTTGTCTAGATAACTCTCTATCTCGTATCGATTGGAACACATCATATCGGCGACTAAGGAAACGTCTATTGGAAGTTTTTTCATATGAACTACCTCCTCAAATCAGAGTAATTGAAGAAATAAGCAACAATCATTTGCCTACTCTTTAGTCTGTCCGACGGCGTCTACCGAAATTATAGCAAAAAATGAAATCTATCCCCAATTCCTGAATGGGGTGGCAAGTTGGCCGAAAACTCGGACTGTTGATGGGGCAAGCTTTCACTGATGGCCCGTATCCCTAAGAACCTGGAAGCGACGCGTCGGAACGAGGAACAGATCTTCTAGCTCTGGAACAACCACTCTTCCGCTCTTCCCAAGGACGGTTTTTTCGCTCCTGTCGTTCTCAAGAGCACACACCCCGTCAGCAGGAGCATGCTGCCACCCCTCTCGAGAGCTCATCATTACCCAC
>LVBU01000365.1 GCA_001603185.1 Thermotogales bacterium Thermo_02
ATCCCCATATGTCCGTTAAAGGTCAGAATGCACATGAAAAGAATAATAGCGCCGCGAAGCAAATCAAGATTTACCATTATCGATTTTCTATTGATCCTGTCTCCAAGAACTCCTGCAAGAGGGGCAAAGATAATTTTGGGCAAGATGCTTATAACGAGAAAAGTACTCATGGCCCTACCCGAGCCAGTTATGTCTAATATGTACAGCGAAAGGGCAAGAGACTGTATTCCGCTTCCGAGGAGAGATACAGATCTACCAAAATAGTAGATCGTGAAGTTTCTGTTCTTGGTGCGAAGACCGAACTTCATTCCTCATACCCCTTTTCCTCTTGAAAGTCGAAGAACTCGTAAAACTCTTTGATTTCTTCCTTCAGATCTTCCACACGTCATAACCTCCTTCAGAACATGATGGACCCATTCATTTTCCCAAGACCTCCGGACAGCCAATTTTTTCAGTACAGTCGAGATTATAGATCTTTGGATATGATTTTCAAGTTCCTATCTGATATAATGCTCTTAATTAGCCAATTATAGGTCTATGTTTCTTTGCACTCAAAGACAGTTGTATTTTTTGATGCATAACACTATAGTTCTTCATGTGTTAGAGCTTGTTCTTGTTACATTGGCGAAAACTCAAGAACAAACCTATTTCTTTCTTTGCAGTAGCCGAAGGAGAGTCGAGTTGAATCGCAAGATACCTAGTCTACTTAATGGCGAATTTGGAATATTCTACTCAAGACCTATTGTCAATATGTACATGGATAAACTCCCCACCTCAGAATGGAGAGAGTTCATCAAGGTTCTTGATTGCATGTATGCCGGAGAAGATTCTTCTGCTATTGTCTCGATGATTGAACATGGACTAAATAGAAGCACGAGGAATCGTAGTCTCTTCTATCTATTGCTTTCTATAAAGCTGCTTGTGTCAAATGGTGAAAATGACGAACTATACAACAAACTGAGAAGAGAGTTTGGAAGAATACCTTCTGGGGTTCGCAAAGAAGTCGCATGGGCGCTTACCAATTATTACGGTCTCTACCATCCAGAAAGAGAAATCAGGGTTTTTAGGGTCTGGAGTGAAGTATACGAGAAAGAGAGCTCTGCGAGAATACTTCTCCTAGTTGGAAGAGCAAGAAGAGCTGCTCAGAGGGGGAACAGAGATCAGGCTCGAGATTTGTTTGAAGAAGCCTTGAAAATGGCAAAGAAACTTGAAGATCCACAGGGGTTAATTAATGTACTCAACGATTATTCATGGTACATGAAGCAGGATAACATAGAATACTCGTTGAAGCTAGCGGAGAGAGCTGCCTATTATTCGGGTTACTACGATGAAAAGCTTAGCTCTGCTTCGTGTGTATTAGACACTCTTTCAATTATCCAACATGAGAGTAAGGATAAAGGGCTATACAAGACCATCGAATTACAAAGAATGACTGGCTTTGAGAAGGACGGTCCACTGCAAACGCTGCGGGATAGGCTTGCAGTTGTTGAGCTTGAACAATCGGAGTA
>LVBU01000366.1 GCA_001603185.1 Thermotogales bacterium Thermo_02
GATCAGACATGACGAAGGACTCGAGAGAACTTAGAATCTTTCTCATATCTTCAGCAGAATTCTCAAGGACTCTTGCATGCTTCACGAGTCTTATCCGAGTCTCTTCTCTTAACACACCCATTCCCAGATCCAAAAACAGTATCGAGGAAAGAATAATCGATACTATTACCAAAATGGGCAGAATCAGGGAAACCATTTTGAAGCCAATTCCAGATCCTCTTTCTCCGGTCTTTTTTCGCATCCTTTTCTCCAGTGGTCCTGTATATCTATAACAAGCATATCACCGGCACATAGAATATTCAAAATCAGACATCTTTTGTCTGAAAAATCACTTCCGTGATATGGTTTCGTGTATCGATTTTACAGTTCCCTTCAGACCTGACATTGTCTTTGAACAGAACATGGAATCGAGTATAGCTTCCGTAGTTGCCTGAACGGCCATCCTGAATATGAGATTCATATTTGAACTGCTGTCCCCAATTCTAAGTGTATCGAAGTCGAAGGTGCGTGCAGTAGAAAAAGCCAGTGATATGTCTCCGCTGCCATGATAACCAGGCGCACCCAGAATACCTATGGCAAGGCTCATGTGCCTTGCGACTCTCTTCAAATGGTGAGGTAGGAGTGGAATATCCGTAGCAACGATCATTATAAGCGAGCCGCCCGCAAGATTCAGGCTCTCTCCTTGCTTCAGATCAAACCCCTCGATACGTAGATCCTGTCTACTTCCGAAATTCGACAAGACCAGAGAACCAACTGTATATTCCCTCCCATCAATTACGCCGACCCTCGATGCGGAACCGATACCGCCCTTCATGTCGAAGCAGACCATTCCCGTACCTGCTCCCACGCTTCCGAGCTCGAAATCACGGGCCGCATTTTTGTAAGCTTCGACTGCCATGCTCTCACTCACGGCAAGCGC
The DNA here is from genome assembly GCA_001603185.1 of Thermotogales bacterium Thermo_02. GTDB lineage: Bacteria > Thermotogota > Thermotogae > Petrotogales > Kosmotogaceae > Mesotoga. The sequence goes on from LVBU01000366.1 coordinate 920, forward strand.
CGTAATGTCATTCAAATAGCTGTCGTTGCACTCCATAACTATCGCATTATGCGAAGTCAGGTCTGGGTACTCGTCGAGCGCTATCTTTATGGCAGCCTGGTGGACTGCGCCAATTGAGAGTGTGTTGGTAAGATAGATATGACTTTCAAGGGTGCCAAGCTCGTCTATCTGTATCAGACCCATAGACTTTCCGTAGCCATTGAAGACGCTGGAGGCCGCCATCAGAGGTTTTCTTATCACGTCTTCGATTCTTATGGCGGTGACTCCCGTTCTCAGAATGCGCGGAAAGTCTTCGACAAGCGTGTAATGACCAACCCCGAGCCCCTCAACGTCGGTTATCCTGTTAAGCGGACCCGATCTAAGCCATTCAAAGTGGTGCCCGCAATTCCTAAATCGCATCTCTCACCTCTTTATAATGGCTATCGGATCGCTTCTTTCGGAGAAGAACTTCACGGTGATCATACTTGACACTATCACCGTGCCGATCAGGGCAATTACCCTGAAAACGGTAGCAAGAGAGACCGTGGAGGATATATAAATGTCCGGAAAGAGCAGCAGTCTAATTACATACCAAGAACCCAGTCCAATAACCGCTCCAACTATCGAGGCCAAGAGCATCACAGATACGGTCTCTCCAGAGAAGAGAGTTCTGGTTTCTGCACGCTTGATGCCGATTATGCTTCTTATTGAGATCTCCTGACGTCTCAAAGCTATAACCCTTACCGATGTGACAACGCTTATGACCAGCAATACAAAGAGTTGAAGATAGACGATTATCGACACCAGCAGATCCATGAACTGTGTCTCTTCCATGTATTGTCTCTTGAATGTCTTTGAATCAAAGACGAAGACGTTTCCCATATTCAAAAGCCCGTGTCGGATCCTCTGCGCTACGACTGGATCTGAATAGGTGTAGAGAACACCGTCGTAGTCTTCGAGAGATCTGACCAGAACTCCGGAAAGACCGCTAAGCAGATCGCTTTTTTCAATGCCAGAGTATTCGAATGGCACTTCGATATTACCTGTTAGCTGTTCTGCGAGACGGTCGCTCGCGTAAAGAGTCCCTTCGACAGCCTCTTCGTTCAGAAACAGAAGATAGCCTGCGCTTTCTGGTGAGAGTACGGGGATGTGGACGTCTCCGGTGCCAAATAACAGCTTTATGCTAGCCCGTTCGATACTGGCGGGGAAGACACCGCTTACTCCTTCAACAGGATCTATACTATCTATTCCCGGACCTTGAGCGTATGTTGTCTTCTGGAAGATCGCTCCGCCGTCTCTTATACCGTCTCCAAGTCCAGCAAGGAGCGAACCAAACAAAAAGATAAGAGCGATGAAGAGAACTCCATTTATGAACAGAGGTCTGTAAGAACCTGAGCGTAAGGGATAGCTCAGCCAGCCAAGACTCAGCTTTCTGAAACGACTTCTGAGAAAACCGGAGGTCGTATTTGCGCTTCTGAGAAGGGAAAGCAAATCTCTTTTTAGACTTCCAGATATCAGTATCTGAGTAAGAAAGACGACGGCGACGGGTATTACTGCTGTGAGGATAGATGCATAGAAGACATTTCCGCCGAAGAGCCCATTTGGTTCGAACAATCTCCTCTCTAAAAGCCCCACAACCCAGCTACCCAGAAAGAGACCCATAACCCATCCTGCGGCGGCCTGAATACAGGACTCTAGCAAAAGTCTGGTCCTGAGAAAGCCGTGGGTGTATCCGAGAGCGGACATTATGCCGTACTCCTTTTTTCTTTCGCGGATGCTGACAGAGTTCAGCATGGTAAGACCTAGAGTGAAGACCAGGGATATTAGTATATATATCGAGATTACACCGGTGTAGTAGGTTCGGTACTGTTCTTCGAAGCTTCCCAGAGATGACGCGGGGCCTGAGACAAAGAGATGCTCTGCGTGTTCAGTCAGAGTGTCGCGCAGTTCGTTTTCAAGGACCATAAGAAAGCCATCTTCTGCAAAGACGATATAACCATACAGTCCTCTGGTGTCAGATATCCCGGACGGTCCCAGGCCGAATACGGCGGGTCCCCTAAGTGAAGCTACAATCGAATATTGGCCAGAGGTAGCCGTCTCTCGACGTTCTTCGTAAACCTCTCCAATATCGACACCATTCGCTTTCAGAAAGGATTCGGGTGCCATTATCTCTCTTGAGTCTGCAGAGAAGACTGTTCCTCTGGAGATTTCGGTATCCGAGACTTTGAGGAGCTTTGAGATATCTGTTTGCCTTATTCCATAGACGGGAAAGTTGGCTCTGGCACTACCATAAAGGTTATAGCCCAGATAGGCGATGTCTACCTTTATTGCGCTTGAAAAACCGAAGCTTGATTCCAGGGCCTGCTCGACTATCGAATCCAGCTTAGCGTCTCTGAGGTCTTGCGAAAAATACTGAACAACTATCCAGTCTTCCGTGGCTTTGGATATTCTGCCTCTCGTTTCACCGAAAGAAAGAAAGATAGAACTCAGGGCCATACTCGTAGCCACTCCAATCGCTACGACTAGAACAAAGATAAGTATTCTCAGGGGCCTTCTCTTCAAATAAAGCCACATTTGACTAATCATCGTATTAATCGGCGGAGACCCCCTGCTTTAGCTGTGGGGAGGAAGCCGCCTGCCTCCTTTCACATAGTGGTAAGGAGCCGGATTTCTCCGGCCCCGTGTAGACTAACCAATAGCCTACCTCCTTACGG
>LVBU01000367.1 GCA_001603185.1 Thermotogales bacterium Thermo_02
AAAAAGTGGATATATTGAGATCCGAAAACACGTGCCCTCTCGAATACGCTCTTGTACGATTCAGGGCGAAAAAACCAAGCGAAGTAAGAAGCTCAGCCGCTATCCTAAAGAAAATGGACTTTCTTGGACCGTAAGCACCGGGGAACAGGACAGTACGGTCTTTGCTCGCTGTTCGATCTTCTGGAAGACAGTTGATCGGAAATTGCCTCTCTTCAATGACATAGAAACATTACATAGAAACACTATTGCCATAAACGCTCTCTGCAGAGATCTACGTATAATCGTCGCTTTCTGTTGGTCCGTTATTGAGTGTCAGGGGTTTATAATATTCTATATCGTGTTTTAATGGAGTTCGCCCGAAGTCCCGCAGCATTTTGGCAGAGTTTTGAGTTTCGTTTTTCTGAAGGAGGAGAGACCTTGAACCTCACCAGAAGGTGGCTGATAGGCTACATCGTACTGTACGGTATTTCTCTCTTTGTGTTTCCCATGACTTCGAGAATCCTGACACTCGCGGTTATTTTGGCGATGCTTATCGAGGTACCTACAAGGCTTTTCAAGAAAAAGGAAGCCCGGAGTGCAGCCGCTCTGGCTTCGGGTATAGGATTGCTGGTACTTTCGATCTATCTCATTTCCAGTGCAATCCCCATGGTCATCTCGAATGTCAGGGCACTCGGGAACGAAATAGACTCTATACTCGAGAGCGAAAGGTTTTTGAGAATACTCGACAGACTGCCTCCGGCGGCCGCGGAAAGCATTCACGATTTTCTCCTTAATCTGAACGATATCGTGACGAGTATTGTGGTCAGGGGAGCCCAGGAGATCCTCTCCAATATAGCCGGCTGGCTGACAGGAGCCATTCTTCTGATAATTGGTTCGGTTTTCGTCTTGAGGAAAAAACGACTCATAGCGGCAAAGCTTGTTTCTGTGCTTTTCCCCCGTTGTGATCATGAAAGGCTTTGCGGATTCATATCCCGTCTCAACCGGGACCTCCAGGGCTATATCTTCCAGCGTACCCTGATCGCCGCCGTTGTGGGCGTAACTATTGGAATCGGAAGCTGGATAATGAGTATAGACTACGCTCTTTTCTTTGCGATCCTTGGAGCGATAACGAATTTCATACCCTATGTCGGGGTTGTTATCACGGGCATTCCGTTCATTCTCGTGGGAAACGCCTCGCTCGGTCTATGGGGAGTCTTTGGCGTGATAGTGATTCTCGTTATTTCGGGAGTGCTTGACGGCTGGGTGATGACGCCGCTTGTAATGTCGAACCGGCTTAAGATGAACTGGTTCCTTATACTCGTGGCAGTCATAGCATTTGGTGAGTTTCTCGGTGTCTTCGGGATGATTGTTGCGATACCGGTATTGCTTTTCGTCCGAAGGTTCTGGGCTGATTTCGTGATTAACGGCAGCAATTGAAAGCGATGCCCGGAGGCATCGCTTAAATTGAGTCTCTATGGATAACTCTATTCCTGTTGTTGCTTTCGCTTGTGAAGTAGCTTTCTTAACAGATTGAAAGCCGGACCTCCGAGGAACACGAGCAAGATCAGAGCAAAAAGGGTGATGGAGATCGGTCTGGTGAAGAACTGGTTCATGCTTCCGCCGGTCTTTATCAGCCCAACTCTCAGGTTATCCTCGACCATCGGCCCGAGAATGATGCCCAGTATCATCGGTGCAAGCGGAATAGCTAGTCTTTCCATCAGGTAGCCTATTACTCCGAAGGCGAGCATTACATAGATGTCGAAGTAACTGTTCCTTATGGCAAAAGAGCCAATTATCGAGAAAAGGACTACGCCTGTCAGGACAACGCTGGTTTTCAGTTTCAAGACCTGCGCAAAGGCCTTTATCCCAAGATAGCCGATCGGTATGAGCAGTATCTGGGCCAGAATGGCTATTCCGAAGATACCGTTCACAAGTTCCCTCGATTCCCTGAATATCAACGGTCCCGGTTTGAGGCCGTACATTAGCATTGCGCCAAGGACTATAGCCGTTATGGTGTCTCCGGGGACTCCAAAGACCAGCGCGGGTATCCACGTGCCGCCGAGAGCGGCGTTGTTCGCGCTTGTGGGAGCTATTACTCCTCTGATATTGCCCTTTCCGAAGTCATCCGTTTCCTTTGAGGTCTTTTTCTCCACACCGTAGGCCACCCACGCTCCTATGTCGGCCCCGGCTCCGGGAAGCGCTCCTATGAAGGTTCCTACGAAAGAGGATTTGATTACCGTCCACTTGTTCTTCCATATTATTTTCAGGGCTTCAATCGGCGAAATCTTTACTTTTTCCGTTATCGGAGGGAGTTGAAGCTTCGAAGCTCCCTGCTGAACTCTCTTCAAGACTTCAGAGATTCCAAAAAGCCCGATCATTGCCGGTATAAAACCGATACCGTCCATCAGTTCAATGTTGCCGAAAGTGAACCTCGGGAAGCCCGTGGTTATGTCGATTCCAATTGTAGATATCGCGAGGCCCATCACAGCCGCGGTCAATCCCTTGATCATGTTCCCCTTACTTAGAACGGCACTCATACTGAGGCCGAAAAGTCCGAGCCAGAAGTACTCGAAATTTGTGAACTGCAGCGCGAAGTTCGCAAGAGGCGGCGCGATAAGTATCAGGAGAAGTATCCCGATCAAGCCGCCGATGGCCGAACAGAAAAGATCTATCGTCAGTGCTAGCGACCCTTTTCCTTTCTTGGCGAGTTCGAATCCGTCGAGTGTAGCGGCTCCGGAGGCCGGTGTTCCGGGGATTCTAAGGAATGTCGCGGGAATGTCCCCGGAGAATATTGCGGTGAAAGAGACACCGAGAACCATGCCCAATCCCGCCAGCGGACTCATATAGTAGCTTATCGGAATTATCAGTGCTACGGCCATGGTCGCTGTGAGACCGGGAAGTCCGCCTACAAAGACACCGAAAGTCATCGCGAAAATAACCGGGAAGATCACGTTTGGGTCGAAGAGCGAGAGAATCATATCCATATGATCACCCCTGGAACATGGCAATCAGGGACCCCTCTGGAAGAGGAATCTTGAAAACCATGCCGAATATTAGAAAGATCAGGACTACTAGAACTGCAGAATATATTAACGAGTGCCATAACTTGACGTTTAGTATTGTCATCAGAACCGTTGAAATGACCATTGCACCCAACAAGAATCCCAGGAGGTTTATCAGCGGCACGAAGAAGAGTATTCCGGCAATGATTGCTACAACGTTTTTCACGCCTTCGAATGTGATCTTCTCCGCAGGAGCGAGCGAGGCGTCCCTTGGGGTCTTTTTGAGCTTCAACAGGACTATGCTCTTAATAACAAAGTAGACTCCTAGCCCGATCAACACGAAGGCCAGGGCATACGGGAAGAATTTCGGCCCGGGCAGCTTCTGACCGCGGACGACGAAATTCGGAAAGTTCGATCCGAAAACGAAGATGATGCCGGATAGAACGAAGAGCGATATTCCAAAAAATATGTTCTTTATGTTCATAAAATCACCCCAATTACTCAATTAAGGAGAGGGGAGCGATCCCACACGGACCGCTCCCGTAAGTATTACTGTATGTAGCCT
>LVBU01000368.1 GCA_001603185.1 Thermotogales bacterium Thermo_02
GGACTTCGGTTTAATCACCCAAGAATCCCCTGCCTCTAGGTATGGGGAGTGTCAAATTACCGGTATCTCAGAGAGAAAAGGCCTGTAGATAATCACTCGCGTTCCGGGCGGTATTCTCACAAGCCCTTTGAGATCGGGATTGTACTTCATTATCTCCGAAGGTTCCATTTCATACATTTGAGCTATCGTCCTTATGGTCTCGTTCCAGCCAACGATATGCACCGACCCGGTACCCACCGACCAGTTTCTATCGAGAGTCGCACTGAATGCTACCCTCTCCATAACGTAATCGGCAATAATCTCGGCCATTTCTAACATTACTTCTCTTACAACCGGTTTCCCCTGAAACATTGTGTAGCCACCGCCACCGCTTGCCCGATAGTTGTTCAAAACTATCTCGTACTCGGCATCCATAATCACAGGCTGGCCCATATAGCGAAGACTGAGTACCCTGTCTCCAATCGGTCTGTCCACAGCTATAACGTAATCTATTCCTTCCCACATGTCGTAGTTGTAGTGTCTTGGTTTGGGTTCAATCCAGCTTCTGGTTACCTTGACCTCTCCCTTTTCAAAGGTGAAGTATTCGGCGCTCTTCTCCAGGGCGGCCTTGATATCCGAGCCGGTGACCTTCAAAACCTTCAGCGTGTTCGGATAGATGTAGACGGCATTTATGTTTCTAATTGTTACAGGACCCGTCTTCCAGCCCTTTATATCGTTCGTGAATAGGGCTACAGAGGAAATTCGAGCTCCCGTAGCTTCCATCTGAATTCTGTTAATGAATTCCATAAGAGTATTGTCAGCAAGTCTCGCCAGAAATGGATCGTCTATATAGAAGTCGCCTATGGCGAAACCCACAGGCCTATCCAGCCATTGCTGCACGCTGTTCTCAAACTCTCCCGTCATTTCTAGAATCTCTTCGTCGGCGGCATAATCGGCCATGGAGACCTGGACCACCTTAGTTTCCAGTATCTTCCAGCCTTCGGCGACCTTCTCAAGTGAGATGTCTATTTTACCCACCATTCTTCCCCAATTCGAAGGCTGGGAGATCCCAACCCCGTTAATTACTTCGGCTATAGTTCTATGCTGATGGCCAGTTAGAAGAACGTCTATACCGTCGATATCGCTAAGTAGTTCGAAGCCCACATTCTCTCTTACGAGTTCTTCAGTCGGAAGTCCCGTGATCAGATCTCTTTCGAAACCGCCATGATAGGCAAGTATTAGAACATCTACAATACCTCTCAACAGAGATACGTAACGTCCAGCTGCATTCACTGGATCGACAAAATCGAGACCGGCAATATTTGCCGGCTCTTCCCAGTTTGGTATGAAACTGGTCGTCAAGCCTATGATTCCGACTCTTATTGAATGACCATCTACAGGAATTTCAACTATCGTATACGGCTCGAAAGCAGGATCTCCTGTGTCTTCGAATACTATGTTCGCGCTCAGAATTGGAAAGTGCGCGGTCGCGATGGCGTCTTCGAGTATAGCCGGTCCATAGTTGAATTCGTGGTTACCTACCACGCTGGCAGCGAAGTTCATGTGATTGAGTGTCGTTATCATGGGATTTTCACCAGATCTGTTGATTTTCGCGTAGTAGTAAGCTAATGGCGTACCCTGTATCAGGTCGCCCGTATCTATGGCGATCACATTTGGATTGGCGCTTCTTACTTGATTCAGGAAAGTTGAGATCTTTGCCAGGCCAACATCAGAGTACATTCCGGTCGCATAGTCAACCGGAAATATGTTCCCGTGAAGATCGCTAGTGTGTATTATGGATAGATCGACCTGCAGGGCAAAAATGAGAGAAATAGACAGTACAACGAGCGTAAAAACTAGAAGCCTACGCATTCATTCGACCCCCCTCTTTGTTGCTATAGTCATCCATAATCTTAATCAGAAAAAAAGGATGCCGCTCGACGACATCCTTTTTGGTTCTTCTTTCTATCTCGCTCCAAGTTTGGAGTCAATCATCATGATCCCATTAGCGTGATCGCTCACCATCTTGAGCATCTTGACGATGTCTCTGAAGTTTCTTTCTTCTTCTACCTGTTCGGAGACATACCACTGGAGAAAATCGCTCGTAGCGTAATCGCCGTCTTCGTCGGCGATGGTCACCAGGTTGTGTATTCTCGAAGTTATATACTTCTCGTGCTCAAGGCCCTTCTCAAAAATGTCAAGCAGAGACTTAAAGCTGCCTTCGGGTTTTGCAAGTCCAGGAATCTCAATATTCCCGTCTACGTCCTTAAGATAGTCTACGAACTTCATCGCGTGTTCCTCTTCTTCTTTTGCCTGTTTCCACATGAAGTTTGCCGTCCCGAAATAAGCGTGCTTGTGAGCCCATGCGGCCATCGACATATAGATGAAGGCTGACTCGTATTCTGCTTTGATCTGAGCGTTAAGCTCCTTTTCCATTCTTGCTGTAATCATCTACCTTACCTCCTCAATTGTCTTCCTGTCTGCCCCATAAGGGTTTCACAGTTATCAGTAATATTTTACCACTCCGACAATACCTTTCAATGGAACTGTGAGACAGTTCTATAAGGGATGAGAAAATAGCTGTAATGCGAGACTCTAACAGCTCAATAACTAATCACTGCCTTCCGGAAATAGTGAAACCTTTTTTGACTGACCGGCCGGCGCTTTGGAAAGGCAAACCGATAAAGGTATAATTGTACTGCAATAGTTACTTCTCAAAAAGGGGGAAATGATGTGAAGAGAGTTCTGTTTCTTCTAGTTCTGTTGTTGATCGCTGCAGGAGTCTTGGCCGCTCCTGTAAGGGTAGCCTTCATCTATGTTGCACCGATAGGAGACGGTGGCTGGAGCTTCATGCACAATCAGGGTCGGCTTCATCTGGAGAGAGTCTTTGGTGACAACATTGTGACAGACTTCATCGAGAATGTTCCCGAGGGAGCCGAAGCCGACAGTGTTTTCAGAGGATATGCCCAGAGAGGTTATAACGTGATCTTCGGTACAAGCTTTGGGTACATGGACAGCATGGTCAGGATTTCCAGAGCCTTCCCAAAGACTGTCTTTATGCACTGCTCGGGTTATCAGACGACCGAGAATCTCGGCACGTATTTTGGAAGGATGTATGAACCCAGATTCCTCAGCGGACTTGTTGCAGGCACAATGACCAAGAGCAATATTATAGGTTATGTTGCAGCCTTCCCAATTCCAGAAGTTATAAGGGGAATAAACGCGTTCGCTCTAGGGGTGCAGTACGTCAATCCCGATGCGAAAGTGCACGTAATCTGGTCGAACACATGGTTTGATCCCGCCAGAGAAAAGGAAGCTGCAGAGTCCCTTCTGGATATCGGTGCGGATGTTATAACCCAGCATCAGGACTCTCCTGCTCCGCAACAAGCAGCTCAAGATAGGGGAGTCTACTCGATCGGTTATAACAGTGATATGAGCGCCTTCGCTCCCAAGGCATTCCTGGCAGCTCCTGTCTGGAACTGGGGACCCTACTACGAGCATGTCGTAAGAGGAGTTATTGAAGGCACATGGACAAATGAGCAGTACTGGGGTGGCATGAAAGACGGCACTGTCGATATCGTGTTGAGCGACCTCGTCCCTGCTGGAGTTTCGAAACTCGTTAACGTCGTGAAGAGGGCTATCCTCGATGGAAACATGCATCCATTCGATGGACCCATATACGACCAGGCCGGAACCCTAAGATACTACAAGGGCGAAGTACCTTCCGATGCTGAGCTTCTAAGCATGAACTGGTTTGTGAACAACGTAGTCGGAAAGGTTCAATGATTTCTCGAGGGGCCACTTGGCCCCTCGATTTCTTTTCTGGAGTGATTTCTTTGGAAGACTTCCCTGTACTTGAAATGAAGAACATCACCAAGGCCTTCCCCGGCGTAGTCGCCAACGAAGATGTGTCGATAGAATTGAGAAAAGGAGAGGTTCTCGCACTTCTAGGAGAAAACGGTGCTGGCAAGACCACGTTGATGAACATTCTTTTTGGCATATACCATGCCGATAAAGGAGAGGTTTCTGTCAACGGAAAGAAGACCGCAATAACTTCGCCCAATAACGCCCTTAAGCACGGTATTGGTATGGTCCAGCAGCACTTCACTCTTGTTCCCTCCTTTACGGTAGCCGAGAATGTTGTTCTAGGACTTAAAGAAACTGGTTTTGTTATAAAGACAAAGACTGTCGAGTCTAAGATAAAGAAACTGGGAGATGCCTATGGACTCCCAGTGCATCCTCGAGCGAGGGTATGGACCCTTTCGGTCGGGGAGAGACAGAGAATAGAAATACTGAAACTGCTATATACCGGTGCGAATATTCTGATACTCGATGAACCGACAGCCGTTCTCACGCCTCAAGAGAGTGAAGTGTTATTCAAGGCGTTGAGAAAACTTGTCAGCGAAGGTTCTTCCGTCATATTTATAAGCCATAAACTTGACGAAGTCATGGAAATAAGTGACAGGATAACAGTACTAAGAAATGGGAAGGTTGTCGGGACAATAAGCAAAACGGAAACAGACCGTCGTGGTCTCGTGAAATTGATGGTCGGCAGGGACTTGCTGGTTGATACTGTAAAACCCGAAGCGCAGATTGGCCGCCCAGTTTTGACGGTTGAAGATCTCTCCGTGAAGAACGATAAAGGCCTCCTCGCAGTAAATAATCTGAGCCTCGAGGTTAGGGCTGGCGAGATTCTGGGAATCGCCGGAGTCGCCGGCAACGGCCAGAGAGAGCTTGCAGAGAGCATATACGGCCTGCGAAAAAGCCTTTCGGGAAGTGTCAGACTTGATGGGAAACTTATGCGGAGCGGAAACGTCACTTCCAGAATCCGGAGCGGATTGACCTACATTCCCCAGGACAGAAAGACCATAGCCACATGTCCTAACCTTTCGGTAATGAACAACATTTTCATGAAGAATTCTATCACCAGGCTCGTGAAGAGTTCGTCGTTCAATCTGGACAACAAGGCTATGTCCGCCCGCACGGAAGAGATGATAAAGAGCTTCTCCATCTCCACCCCTTCCTCCAGAACTGCTGTCAGATATCTTTCCGGAGGAAATCTTCAGAAGGTAGTGCTTGCAAGGGAGTTGGCAATGAACCCTAAAGCCATAATTGCCGAACATCCGACCAGAGGGTTAGATATTGGCGCAATGGAGTTCGTATACAGATCATTACTGGAGCAGAAGAGCAAGGGAACAGCAATACTGCTTCTTGCGGGCGAGCTGTACGAAATATTCAGACTGTGTGATCGAGTTGCGGTGATTTTTGAAGGGCAGATCATGGGTTATACGCCTCCAGATCCAGCATTCATAGAGGAGATTGGATTAATGATGGCCGGTTCCATGCAGGAGGATTCAGTACATGAAAATCAGGGTTGAGAAGAGACTTGAGATTCCAAAATACGCCGGAATACTGGTTCCTGTGATATCAGTATTCGCAGCTTTACTTATAATGGGAGTTATTCTGCTGATCTTCTTCATTGGCAGACACGGAACACTCGCCGCAGCTTTTGGCAAGACTGTCGAGGCTTACCAGGAAATGTTGTCATGGCCGTTCACTAACAGGTACGGACTGGCGAGTACATTCATGAGAATGGTACCGCTAGCTTTTGTTGCACTCGGTCTATCTTTCGCCTACAAAATGAAGATTTGGAATATCGGCGGTGAAGGACAGTTGTATATGGGGGCCATGGCCTCAACCTGGGGTGCAATCTTTTTATTCAAGGACATTACCTCTCCGTTCTTGATGATACTTTTACTGTCAATCTGCGGTGCTATCGCGGGAGCACTCTGGGCACTTATACCTGCTCTTATGAAGGCCTACGCGAAGACCGATGAAATAGTGGTAACGCTTATGCTTAACTATGTCGCGATCTTCTGGGTTGACTATCTAGTCTACGGACCCTGGAAG
>LVBU01000025.1 GCA_001603185.1 Thermotogales bacterium Thermo_02
CCCTGTTCTATTTCCTTCTTTTGGTTAAGTCAAAGTGCATAAGTTGAGCTTGATAGATACGGAAACGAGATCGTGCCGGAGCAAAGGATTTACGACAGGCCGATATTCAGTTACTTTAAAGACGCGAAGAGAATCTCCGGAGAACCGGTGGCGTTCTCACTGAAAACAGGAAAAAACACGCTGCTCATAAGAAACCTCAGGAGCGGCTTTCAGATATACGAACTCTATGTTCTGCCTTATGAATCCTTCAGCGAGACTCCAGATTACGAAGATTACCTGAGAAATATGGGCTATAAAGGCAAGCCCGTCGTCATTAACGGCGACATCATCGTCGAAGCCGAGAGTCTAATCGGGAAGTCCGATCTATCAATTTCCATAGTCAATCTCCAGACACCTTCGGTAACGCCCTATGAAGTTATGAAGAAAAGAATAAACGCCGTGAACCAGAACACTTTCAAATACTCCGGTCAGACCATCACATGGGCCATAAAAGTCCAGGAAGCAGGTTTCTACAAGCTTGCCTTCAGATATCAGCAGTTGGCCAATCGTGGTATTCCAGTTTTCAGGAGAATCCATATAAACGGACGGATTCCCTTTTCCGAAGTCAGCCAATATCAATTCGAACCAACCGAAGCCACTTGGAAGGACGGCATCATCTCCAGCGGAAGTGGTGAGCCTTACTATTTCTACCTGAACGAAGGGGTCAACTACATTTCCCTTGAAGTGACGACGGGAATCTATGAAGAGACGATAATCTTCTTGCAGGAAAGTGTCAGGCAGATTCAGAACATAGCTCTTGATATAAGAAAGCTCGTCGGAAACAATCTGGACAGAAACAGGACCTGGAATATCGAGAAGTATATGCCTGAGGTAATAAGAGATCTGAAAATAATATCGGGTGAGCTGGAAGTCCAGTACGAGCGTCTGGTAGAAATAGTCGGAGAAAAGGGAAGATCTTCGATTTCCGAGCTTGCAGTCGTTGCCGACCTCATAAGACGAATAATAAAGAACTCGGAGAGACTCCCCTTCTATCTAGATGAACTCAGCGAGGGAGCCGCTTCGGCCGTTCAGAGGCTGTCTGAGCTCTCGATGAGACTGAAGGAACAGCCACTGGCGCTAGACAAGTTATACGTCTTTCCGGGGGAGTTCAGATACGCTGTGAGTGCTTCGAGGATGGCCTTTATATCGGCCTATGAAGAGATTGAGAAGCTCAGGCTCTCTCTCCTCAACAGAAATGAAGCTTATTCTATATACGAGAGCTCGACACCGGACAACCTCAGGATATGGGTAAACAGACCGGTCCAGTATGTAGAGACGCTTCAGTATCTGATCGATACGGATTTCACTCCAAAGACTGGCATTTCGGTTGCGTTATCGGTTATGCAGAACGAGCAGAGATTGATTCTGGCGAGTTCATCGGGACAGACTCCCGATGCCGCTCTCGGTATTAGCAGCTGGCTGCCTTTCGAATTGTCTATCAGAAACGCTCTGCATCCTCTTTCGTCCTTTGACGACTTCTTTGATTTTGCTTCGGAGAACACAAATATCGAAACGTTGCTGCCGATGGTCATAGAGGATAAGGTCTATGGGATTACCGAAACCCAGAACTTCTATGTCCTCTTTTACAGAAAGGATATTCTTGAAAGCCTCGGGATTCCCGTCCCCGATACTTGGGATGATGTTAAGAAGATACTGCCGGAACTGCAGAGACGTGGAATGAACTTCTATATTCCAATGTGTGAGCAAACGATAAAGTACTTCAATACAACGGCTCCCTTCTTCTTTCAGAATGATGCGAGGTTCTATTCGAAAGACGGAATTAGGACGGCCTTGAACGAGGAGAACTCCGTGAAGAGCTTTGAGTTGATGACGGAGATCTTCTCAATATTCGGTCTCCCCGAACAGGTTGCAAACTTCTATAACGACTTCAGATACGGGAGGATTCCGATAGGCATTGGAGACTTCGGGCTCTACGTGGCACTATCGAATGCTGCCGATGAGATATATGGCCTTTGGGACATAGCACCCTCTCCGGGCGTCGTTTCGTCGGATGGAGATGTGAAGCGTTATCAGGTTGCCGGTGACAGGGCGGCGATAGTTTTCAGGTACTCTGAGAATAAGGAAAAGACCTGGACATTCCTGAAGTGGTGGCTCTCGAAGGAGACACAGCTCAAGTTCGCAAGAACACTCGTTACCCGATACGGGCAAGCCTATCTCTGGAACACTGCCAATCTCGAAGCTTTCAGGGAGCTCGAGTATTTCGAGGAGTTTCACAAGAGAGCTATCCTCGAACAGTGGCGATGGATAAGAGAGGTCCAGAGGCATCCGGGCGGATACATGGTAGAGAGGGAAGTCAGCAACATCTGGAACAGAGTAGTCATTGAAGGTTATCCGCTGCGTTCCTCGATAGATAGATCGGTAATTCTAGTCAACAGGGAACTCGAGAGAAAACTCACCGAATTCGGTTATTTGAGCGAAGGAGAAAAGACGAAAGACTACAGGATGTACGACACTATGGAGGACTTCTTGATTGAAAACCTCGGCGGTGATGCCGATGAGTTTATTGGAAAATCGAGGAGGCTACGAGGTGAAATTGATGATTAGAGGTCAGAGAAAGTACGGTCACTGGATACTACTTTCACCGTATCTGATCCTTTTTACGATATTTATAGTTCTGCCGGTCATAGTATCGGTCTACTTTTCATTCACACACTTTAACGCCATAGAGGCTCCGAGCTGGATCGGCATTCAGAACTACATAACTCTCCTCACAAGAGACGAGATCTTCATGCAAAAGGTCCTTCCAAACACGATACGTTATGCCCTCATAGTCGGAGTCGGAGGATACCTGTTTTCTTTCGCTCTTGCATGGCTGGTCGCCCAGCTGACACTGGTACCCAGAACGATATTCGCATTGATAATCTATTCGCCGTCACTCACGGCAGGGGTGACCATGGCCGTGGTCTGGCGAGTTCTGTTCAACGGAGATCAGCAGGGCTATCTGAACGCTCTGCTTCTAAGATTAGGACTTATAGACAAGGCCGTGCAGTGGCTTCAGTCACCCCAGCACTTGATGAATATAATGATAATGGTTTCGCTCTGGAGTAGCATGGGAATAGGCTTTCTGGCAATGTTGGCCGGGATACTGAACGTCGACGAGAGCCTTTATGAGGCCGCCTACATCGACGGCATCCGAACCAGACTTCAGGAAGTGATATATATAACTATCCCCGCTATGAAGCCTCAGATGCTCTTCGGGGCAGTTATGTCGATAGTCAATACCTTTACTTCCGCCGGGATCGGAGTGGCACTGTCGGGTTCAAACCCGACTCCGCAGTATGCCGGCCAGTTGATAGTAAATCACGTAGAGGATTACGGTTTTTACAGGTATGAGATGGGATATGCGGCGGCCCTTTCAGTCGTTCTACTCCTAATAATCTGGTTCTTCTCGAGAGTAGCCTGGCGACTTTTCGGCGAGCGATAGACAGAGGTGATTCTATGGCGAGGTTCTCAACTAAAACGAATCCGAGGTACTTTCATAAAAGCCAGTTGAAGTTCTACTTCTTGCTGGTTCCGATCTCGGTTTTCATGGTGCTGCCGATAATATTCATATTCTCTCAGGCATTCAAGCCTCTCGATGAACTGTTTCTCTATCCGCCGAGGTTTCTTGCCAGCCGGCCCACTTTTTCAAACTTCTTCGAGCTTTTCTCTTTATCCAGAAGCTCGAATATACCGGTAAGCAGATACTTCATGAACAGTATACTCACTGCTTTTCTCACGGTAGTCCTCACGATTCTGATCTCGGTCTTCGCCGGTTATGTACTCTCAAAGAAGAGGTTCAGGACAAAGAAGCTACTGTTCACGATAAACAATCTGGCACTCATGTTTGTTCCAATTGCCGTGATAATCCCGAGGTATTTTATTGTTCAGTCTCTGGGCCTGATCGATACGTTCGCAATCAACGTGCTCTCGCTTCTCGTCATGCCGGTTGGAGTGTTTCTCGTAAAACAGTTTATAGACCAGATACCGGATTCGTTGCTTGAAGCTGCGTTCGTTGACGGCGCAAACGATCTCCAGATAATCTCGAGAATCGTACTGCCGCTTCTGAAGCCGGCCGTTTCGACAGTCGGAATACTGGCATTTCAGATCGCCTGGAACAGCGCGGAGGCCTCCGTCTACTATGTGAACAACGAAAATCTGAGGACTTTTGCCTTCTATGTGTCGAACCTGACCCAGGCAGCAGGTAATACAATCGCCGGTCAGGGTATCGCCGCCGCCGCCGGTCTTATAGTGTTTATACCGAATCTCGTCCTGTTCATCATCATGCAGTCCAGGGTGATGAACACCATGGCCAACAGCGGCCTTAAATAGCGCCACAAGGATTATCTGAAAGCGAGGGAAATCCAGTAGTGAAGGAAACAATTAGGTTAATCCGCATAGCGATAGTGTTAGCGTTTTCGGTCTGTTCCGTCAGGCTCTTAGGCTGGAACAGCACATATCTGACTTTTACACTCTCGGGAAACAACGAGTGGAAGGTTACGCAGGATGCTTACATCGTAAGCGAAGTACTCTTTCTGGACTACGATCTTTACTATCCCGAGGACATATTCCTCAAAGACGGCAAGCTGTATATAGCCGACTCCGGCAACGCCAGAGTCGTAGTATTCGATCTAGAGACAAGAAAAGTAAGTTCGATCGGTGATTTCAATCTCTGGAGGCCAACCGGGGTATTCGTTAGCGACGATTACATATATGTCGCCGATCCCGGGACCTCGGAAGTCGTCCTGTTCGACAAGTCGGGAAAGGAAGTCTCGAGAATCGGAAGACCTAAAAACCTCCTCTTCGGAGAGTTCGCTAACTACAATCCCGGCAAGCTGGTAGTCGACAAGCGGGGAAACCTCTACATCGTCAGCGAGGGAACCTTCGAGGGAGTCATACAGCTCGACAGAAACGGTGACTTTCTTGGATACTTTGGAGCCAATCGCGTATGGATGGGTTTTCTGGACAGGCTGATAGACCTCTTCTATACGAGGGAACAGAAGTCGAGGCTTCTGAACAGGATTCCCAAACCCTACACGAACATCGCTATCGATGACAAAGGACTGATATACACGCTGACACAGAACGAATGGGGAAACGCAATAAAAAAGCACAACACTATCGGCAACAACATACTCTCAAAATCGAGAGGAGGACGCATGACCGATGAGCCGAATTTCGCAGACATAACCATAACCGGCGACGGCCGGATACTTGCCCTGACCGAAACGGGTTTGATCTACGAGTACGACCCAGAGGGTAATTTAGTCTTCTCATTTGGAGGACGGGCGATATCGACGGAGAGATACGGCCTGTTTTCGATAGCCTCGGGGATTGCCTGCGATGAAGAAGACAGAATATATGTCCTCGACAAAGAGAGCGGTCTCGTCCATGTCTTCAACCCGACCGAGTACGCGGGGATACTCCACGAGGCCCTAAACCTCTATGTTCAGGGAAAGTATCTGGAAAGCAAAGAGACCTGGAGAAGAGTCATGACGTACGACGGTTACCTTCAGATTGCACACTATGGGCTCGGCAAGGCCTACTTCCAGTCCGGAGAATTCGAGAAGGCCGCCATTCACTTCAGAGAAGCGTACGCCAAAAGAGAGTACTCGGATACTTACTGGGAGCTGAGAAATGGTTTCGTCCAGAGGAATATGCAGATAATCCTGATGGCTTTCCTTTTGCTGATAGTTCTATCTACTCTGATCGAACGGCTGAGAAGACGCGGGAAGCTTTTGAAATTGCGGATTGGCTCGAAATTCCTCAACGATCTGCTCTACTTGAAGAACATGCTGCGTCACCCTCTAGACAGTTTTTACTACTTGCAGAGCGGAACCCACGGTTCGATACTCTCGGCAACGACTATCTACCTCCTCTTTTTCACAGTTGTCCTCTTCGATTACTTTGGAAGAAGCTTTATATTTAACCTTAACGTGGCCGACAGAAGCGTTGGCTTTTTGCTCCTTACTTCTTCGGCCTTCACCGGACTCTGGATTGTCTCGAATTACCTTGTAAGTTCAATAAACGACGGCAGGGGCACTTTCAAAGACGTATTTATCTTCACTGCCTACTCTTTTGCCCCATATATAATCTTCCAGCCTTTCGTGATACTCCTGACATACGTTCTCACATACAACGAAAGATTCTTGATAGACTTCCTCACATATATAAATGTCGGCTGGAGCTTCATCTTGCTTTTCACCGGGGTGAAGGAGATCCACGACTACGATATCAAGAATACTCTGAAGAGTTTTCTGCTTACTGTGGGCTGGATCTTCGTAATGGTTCTCGTCTACTCGATAGTCTATATGCTCTGGGATCAGCTCATAGATACTGCTTACAGCATTGCCCGGGAGGCGTTTTACCGTGCGCGTTAATCTCGGTACAATCACAAAGACAGTTCTTTTCCTCATGTACCTTCTGGCCGTTTCGAGCGTCTTCAGCCGTGATACGGGGAGCGACTACCTTTCGAACCGTTTCACAAAACCAGAGGTATATTCTCAAGTCACTTCGAAATTCGACACTCAAGATTACTTTAAGGTGGCCGAGAGCGAAAGTGTTGAGTTATGGGTAAACCGTGAGACCAGTTCGATACGAGTTGCCGACAGGACGACCGGTTATGTCTGGGGGGATGTTCTCGAAAGTGAGAGAGCTTACCGGAATCTCAACGAAAGCTGGAAGGCCATAGCGAGATCGGCGCTGCTCATAGAGTATTACAACGAAAGAGGGATACTCGCGGTAAGGGGAAGCGCCGACAGGCTTGCAAAGAGAAGCTTTTTTGAAGCAACCGATGGCGCGGCCTTTCGGGTCGACTTTGAAGATTTAGGTATTTCGATCGGCTTTTCCGTGAGACTCGAAGACAGTTGCGTTGTCTTCAGGCTGAACTCTGCCGACATCTCAGAGGGAAGCCGCTTCTCGCTCGGTTCGATCGTCTTTGCGCCGTTCTTTGCCAGTACTGTTGAAGACGAAATCGACGGATATATCTTCATCCCTGATGGCCCAGGAGCTTTGATGAGGTTTTCGGGAGCTTCAAACTACTCTAACTGGTTTGAGAAGAGAGTATATGGAAAGGATTACGGTATCGAGAATCTGACTATACCGAACGACCTGAGGGCCGGCAGGCCAAACGATTTTTTGAGAGAGGAACCTACAGTAATGATGCCAGTTTACGGCGTTGTTCACGGAGTGAGACAGAATGCGCTGTTCGGTGTCATCACATCCGGAGCCGAATACTCTAGCGTGTTTGCATATCAGGCCGGAGTGCTTTCCGACTATAACCGTGCCGGGGTGAAGTTCATTTTCAGACAGAGGTATCTTCAGCCGACCAGCAGAAGCGGCGCCGGAGTACAGGTCGTACAGCGGGAAAAGAACGACTTCGATGCCGAACTGAGAGTCTTCTTCCTGGCGGGAAGGGAAGCCGACTACGTCGGAATGGCGAAACTCTACCGAACAGAGTTTTCGGAGGAGCTTTTCGGACCATCGAGAGAGTCGGAAGGACAAAGAGAGTCGGGTCTCCCTCTGGCAATATCAGTTATCGCTTCAGATATCGAGAAGAGGCTTATAGGTTACGGTACCCGGAGCATCACGACAGCCCGAGAAGCGAAAGAGATCGTCCGCGTCCTGCAAGAGTCAAAGGTTGACACGGTTAAGTTGTTTGTCGAAGGCTGGCAGAAGGACGGAGTTCACGGAAGCAACATCTCGAAACTCTCCTTCGAGAACGCAATAGGCGGCAAGAATGCCCTCATAGATCTCGCCAGAGACAGTCTTGATAAAGGTTACGAACTCTTTCTCGTAGACAACGTGACAAAGGTGAGTGAAAGGCAGATTAACGTCAACAGAGAAGTGGGGATAAACCTCTCACAGTCATCGATTTTCGAAGAGCGCGATAACAAAGATCTGTGGCTCTACAGATTCTATTATTCGAACATAAAGCTCGCGAGCAGATATATTCAGGAGAAGGCCGTGGGGCTGGCCGAACTAGGCTTTTCGAATCTGGCTCTGAAAGAGTATGGAAGCCGACTGTACGGAGATATGGCCTTTGGCAAAGAACTGCCAAGAAGCAAAGCTCTAGAAGTAATCGAGGAGACACTCGGACTGGCGAGGGACAGCGGTCTCGATATCTTTCTCTTCTCGCCCAATAGCTACGCGTGGAGATACGCCGGCGGAGTAATGGGTGCCCCCGTGAACAACAGCCAGTATCTCTTTCAGACGGACACCGTTCCCTTCCTGCAAATCGTCCTGAGCGGTGTCAGGGAACACTATACTCCTTACATGAACAATAGTTTCTTTGCACGGAGTGACGTGCTTAAGGCAATAGAATATGGCGCATATCCTTCCTTTATTGTTACATGGGTAGATAACTATGTCATAAGAGACACACCTTTATGGGATTATCCCTCAACAAAGTTTGAAGACTGGCATGAAGAAATCGTCAGAATCTACCTCGAAATGAAAGAGGCGCTGGATCCGGTCATAGGTTGGCGGATAGTCGACAGAGAAGTCCTCGAAGCCGGTATTGTGAGGGTCGATTACGAAAATGGCCGGTCAATAGCGGTCAACTATACCGAAACCCGCTATGAGTCGGAGGGGATCGACATCGCTCCGCGTTCCTGGAAGAGCTTCGAAAGAGACAATGCGGATTATGGAGTTGGTGGTCTATGAGATTGTCGAAAGGAAAGCGAAAGGCACTCACCGGATATCTGTACATAATGCCGTGGATTATCGGATTTGCGGTCTTCACGGCTTATCCGTTCTTTTATTCGCTGTATCTGAGCTTCTTCGACCTTGACTTCACGGTCTTCGGAATAAGCTCGACTTTTGCCGGTCTCAAACACTATCTCTATGCTTTCAGGGTGGATACCAACTTCCCGATTCAGTTCTGGAACACGCTTTTAAGCGTCGGACTCTCAACGCCGTTAATCCTGATATTCTCCCTTGTGGCCGCAATACTCTTGAACAACAAGTTAAAGGCCAGGTCCTTTTTCAGGCTGCTTTATTTTCTGCCGGTCGTGATCATTAGTGGTCCGGTCATATCGGAGTTGGTAGTGAATAACGCAGCCCAGATCGTCGATCCAAGAAGGTATTTCATATACAACTTCTTTGCGGCACTTCCAGGAACGGTCAGCTACCCGTTTCTCTATATGTTCAACAATCTGATCTTGATTCTCTGGTTCTCGGGCGTGCAGATTATCTTCTTCCTGGCCGGTCTTCAAAAGATCAACGGAAGCATTTATGAAGCCGCAAAGATTGACGGAGCGAACAGCTGGATTATCTTCTGGAAGATGACGTTGCCTCTCGTCAAGCCGTTCTTACTTGTAAACGCGATATACACTATAGTCGATCTCGCCTCTTTCGCCAACAATCCAGTCAATACGAGCATAACCCAGCGAATGTTCGACGTGGATAAGCCGTACTCTTATTCGGCAGCGCTTTCGTGGATCTACTTCGTCTCTATTATGGTTTTGATAGGAGTTACATTCCTGCTCTTGAGACCGAAGGAGGGAACGAGATGAAAAGTATAGGCGTCAAGTTCATATTATATTTCATACTGATAAGTATCGGAT
>LVBU01000369.1 GCA_001603185.1 Thermotogales bacterium Thermo_02
ATGTAACTGAAGGCCCGAAATTCAGACTGAAGAAGGATTAAGCTGTTCCGGAATTGCTGATAGATGATATTGCCTTCATCCGAATGGCAAAATATACCAATTCTTACGATTGAATTTGTCGAAAAGGCACAAAGACAGGTTAGAATTCACCTGAGGAGTTGATAATATGCGGAGAACACTTACGATAGCTACTCTGGTAATGACCTGTCTTTGTTTCGCTGTCTATCTGAATGATGTGAGCGAAAACGCCGTCACGATAACCTGGTTCACCGAAGAACCTTCCGATTCCTTTCTTATAGTCTATGATGGCTCGAGCGAAGGCATATACTCTCCAATAGAAGTTACCATTCACAGATTCAGAGTGTCGGGTCTGCGTCCTTCGACAAGCTACGCGTACAGCGTCAGGAGCATGCTGGGAGGCAAACTCGTCTATAGGGGAGGTGGGGTTCTCACAACTGCCCCTGCGAGAAACACGCCTTTCAAATTCGCAGCTTATGGCGACAGCAGAAACAATCTTCAAGTTCATAAGAGCATAACCTCAGCCATAGCTGACGAAAAACTCTCTCTTGTAATAAGCACAGGCGATATTGTTCAGCGCGATGACATGATGGAGGCCTGGAATGAGTTCTTTGAGGCGATTCAAAGTCTTTCAAGTAGCGTCTTCTACAGCGCCATTGGCAATCATGAAGGAGACGCCGAAAACTACCAGAGATTCTTCTCCTTTCCCGGTAACAAGAGGTACTACAGCTTCTGGTACGGAGACATCTTCTTTGTCTGCCTCAACACTAACGAACACTTTCACAAGTATTCTCAGCAATACACATGGTTCCTCACTCAGCTTGAGGAGGCAAAAACGCTCGATCCTGCCTTCACAATAGTCTTCTTCCACCACCCGCCATTCAGTTTTGGCTCTCATGGCGACCATATGTATGTTAAAGAGAACCTCGTTCCGCTTTTCGAGAGCTACGGTGTCGATATTGTTCTCAACGGACACGACCACGGTTATCAGAGAATTCAGAGAAACGGGGTAACATACATAATAACTGCGGGCGGCGGAGCCCCCTTATATGACATAACTCCGGGAATCGGTCTGAAGGCTTACGCTAAGGCCTATCATTACGTTTTGTTCGAATACAGTCTGGATGAAATCTCTATCTATGCCAAGACTCCGGAAGGTGAGATTATCGACAGCCTCTTCCTACCGAGGCGTCGTTAGCTCATGTTAAGCCTCAATCATAGCAGATTGCGTCAGTTAACACTCTTAAAAGTGCCATAATAAACACGGTTACAAGCTCTGGGATTCCCTTTAATAAACCATTTAATCGTTTAACCATCTGGAAATACTTTCCCGTCCAGTACACACCTTTGCTTTTGGACATCCTGTAATCGTCTATAAAAGGCAGTTGTGAACATCAGAGCCTCTGGATGAAAGCTAACAAACTCGTCTAAAACTCGAGTAACACCTTCGGAGTATAACTGTACTGTGGATCACACTTCAGGAGGTGTAAGAATGAAAAAGACCGTAATACTCATTTCGCTTGTTATCTTATCTACAGTTTTCGTCTTCGGTTCTACGCTTGTAATCAAGGGTTCGAACACAGTTTATCCGGTCGCACAGCTCTGGGCTGAGGCTTACAAGGCACTGAATCCAAATGTCGAGATATCTATAGAGGGCGCGGGGTCTTCTACTGGTATCAAGGCTCTTTTTAACAACCAGGCAGACATTGCGAACTCAAGCAGATGGTTGAAGTCATCGGAAATTGAACAGATGAACAAGGACGGCAGGTATTTCATCCCCTATGTTGTCGCTTACGATGGAATAGCTATAATCGTCAACAAGTCTCTGGCAATCGACAACATAACCGTTCAGCAGCTCTTTGACATCTATTCTGGAAAGGTCACAACCTGGGACCAGATAGACTCTTCGCTTCCCAGAACGAGGATAGTCCCGTTCTCCAGAGACAACGCTTCCGGAACTTTCGAGTACTTTGTCGAGAGCGTCATGAAGGGTGAAAAACTGGCTCCACAGGTCCAACAGCTCGCTTCCACCAGAGCCGAAGTTGAACAGGTCATGCAGAATAGAAACGCGATAGGCTACATCGGTATGGGCTATATAACAGACGAAGTCAAGGCGATTACGGTTGACGGAATCGAACCTACCGTAGCTAACGTCAATAGCGGCTCTTACCCGATATCAAGACCGTTGTTCATGTTCGTCGACGCGACGAAGAACTATCCCTCCGGTATAGTGGCGGACTTCCTGAGATTTGCACTATCACCTGAAGGACAGGAAGCAGTTATCGGTGTGGGTTACGTAAACGCTTACGGTACAAAGTGAGATAGGATGAATTGAGTTGCGAAGAAAGAGAATTGAGCTGTCTGCGAGATTACTGGTTTCTTTCGCAGCACTGCTGACTTCGGCGATCGTCTTTGGAATATTCTTCTTCCTTGTATCGGATGGGGTCAGAGTCTTTGGAGAAGTATCGCTGAAAGAGTTCTTTCTGAGCGCTCGCTGGTACCCGACTTACGAGGATGCCGAGTTCGGCATCCTCGCTCTGCTGGCAGGTACTCTGAGCGTAACAGCCCTGACACTGATTATTGCTATCCCGCTGGGCTTTATCTCAGCCATATTCCTTTCAGAATTCAGCAGCAGAAAGACCCACGATGGACTGAAGTATGTCTTTGAGCTTATGGCGGGTATTCCATCGGTTGTTCTAGGGAGTTTCGGTCTGAAATACGTATCTAGATGGCTCATGGATTACTTTCCAATGCAGGTATGGACGGGACTAAACATTGTGAACGCCTCTTTGATGCTTTCGATACTGGCCATGCCTTACTTCGTCACTCTCATGGAAGACGCAATAAGGGCGGTCCCGGTAGATCAAAAGGAGGCTTCGCTAGCTCTGGGGGCAAATCATACCAGCACTATCTTCAGAGTTCTTCTTCCACAGGCAAGGAGCGGGATTCTGAACGCCGTAATACTCGGTACAAACAGAGTGATCGGTGAGACAATGGTGGTCTTAATGGTCGCGGGCGGGGCAACGATGATTCCGACTTCGATATTCGATCCGGTACGCCCCCTCACGTCGGCAATCGCGGGAGAGATGGGAGAAGTGGAACTCCGCAGCGCTCACTACTTTGCCCTTTTCATGATCGGAGTCGTGCTGCTCGTTATTTCGACTGTATTCACACTCGTCGCCATGAGATTGAAGAGGGGCGGTAGAAAGTGATTATAGACAGAATAGTAAAGGTGCTTTTTGCGATAGTATGTTACTCTCTGGCCGGGCTGATCATGGTTCTTGTCGGGTTTCTCATATTCAATGGCCTGGACAACATCAACTGGGAGTTTTTAACCAGCTTTCCGAGTAATTCGATGACCGAAGGCGGTATATGGCCTGCGATATTAGGCACAGCTTACTTTCTGGGGATTGCACTACTCTTCTCGATACCTGTAGGAATCCTCTCCGCAGTTTATCTGAGCGAGTACAGCAAAGAGAGCAGGCTGCAAAGACTCGTCTTGACTGCGAACAATGTTCTTGCCGGAATACCGTCCGTTGTCTTCGGGCTCTTCGGCCTTTCACTCTTCTCCATAACTTTTGGATTCGGCACTTCAGTTATAGCAGGCGGTCTGACGCTCGGTATAATGTCGCTTCCTTACATAATTTCCAATACCCATGAAAGCCTGATGGCAGTTCCGAAATCTTATAGAGAAGCCTCTTTAGCACTCGGTGCAAACAAGGCAGAGACAACCTTCAAAATCATCATACCGGCTTCCTTTTCGAGAATCCTGACCGGTGTGATTATAGCTGTAGGAAGAATAATTGGAGAAACGGCTCCCATTCTCTTTACCGGAGCCGCATTCTATATAACGAGAAATCCGTCGACTCCATTCCAGCCGGCGATGGCTCTTCCAACGCACATATTCGTACTGTCCGCGATATATCCAGATAACGTTACTCCGAAGCTAGAAGGAAGTATATCCGTCCTGTTGATCATTGTCGTGGTACTGTTCATGTTTGTCGCAGTGAGAAGAAGAAAAGAGACGAAGAAACTGGAGGTGTAATGAGATGCAGGATCCTGTATTTGTAGTGGATAATCTGAGCGTCAGTTATGGAAGCAAGTTCGCACTTAAGAACGTTACTTGTGCTATTCCTGGAAAGAAGGTAACCGCTGTAGTCGGGCCTTCAGGTTGCGGAAAATCGACTTTCCTGAGAGTATTGAATAGAATGAACGACCTGATTCCATCATATAAGCACTGTGGTTCCGTTAAGCTTCTCGGTAAGGAGATACTCAATATGGATCCCGTGATCCTTAGAAAACAGGTAGGCATGGTATTTCAGAAACCGAATCCATTTCCCAAGACAATCCAGGAAAACGTAACTTACGGACCGAAAGTACACGGGATTAGGAATCGCCAGATGTTGAAAGACATAACGGAAAAATCTCTGAAACAGGCCGCTCTCTGGGACGAGGTGAAAGACGAACTAAAAAAGAACGCTCTGAACCTTTCCGGAGGTCAACAACAGAGACTCTGTATTGCCAGAGCCTTGTCGGTCGAACCGGAGGTCCTGCTCCTTGATGAACCGACTAGCGCTCTCGACCCTAACGCTACCCAGAAGATAGAGATGTTAATTGAAGAACTCTCGGAAAAATAT
>LVBU01000370.1 GCA_001603185.1 Thermotogales bacterium Thermo_02
ATATGATACAATATGAGTCTCTTTATTCCTTCACTACGCCTGACACTATCTATGACCTCTTCAATACTTGAATGGTTCTGATTTCGCCTGTCTTTCTCCTGAAGAAAAGTACACTCGTGTAAGAGAGTTTCGGAATTACTTATCAACTCGGGAGGTAGTGCATAAGTGTCGCCACTTATAGTGATTATCTTCTGCAGATAAGTCTCGGTAACTGATTCACGTCCTTCTTCGTGAACAACTCGGGCTATCTCGCTATTTGGAAGAGAGAGAAATTCCGCTTTGAGCTTGCGTCGCAGCTCATATATGTGATAGCCGAAGCTGACCTCTCCCGCTGTATGTTTCACTCTGAAAGGTCTCACTGAACGTCTGAAACTGCCTGCATCTCTAAGAAAGACTTCGTCTCCTTCCTGAAGAGGGTTCAGTATCATGTCATACTTCAAACGAGGATTCATGCTCACTATGAATTCTAGAAAGGCCTCAATTGCCCTGTTGGTAGCTGGATAACTTATTCTGAGTGGTTTGTTTCTGTCTCCCATTGCTGTGTTTCTTGTGTTTATCAGACCCCAAAGTCCTGCTATATGGTCAACATGACCATGTGTCATGAAGATATCCCTTATGGCGTAAACACTGTTTCCAAGAAGAGTCGAGATTCCCTCGCCGGAATCGAAGAGAATCCTTTCGGGTCTATAGAAAATCCAGGTGGAGTAGAGAGCTTTCGAGAATATCTGAAACTCCAAATCAGCTTTCTCCAAGAGTTTCTACACGAACGGCTATCTGTCCCTTAACATTTCCTGGAAGCTTCAGATCGACTTTGTATTCTCCCGTCTGTTTGATATTATCTCCCAGTTCAATGAATCTCTTGTCAAGTTCCACAGCCAGTGTGTGCCTTATGTGCGTGGCTATATCGTTGGACGTTACGGCTCCAAAAAGCTTTCCGGTGGAACCCGATTTAACCTTTATAATGAAGTGTTGTTTCTGAAGTGTGCGCAGGAGTTCTTCGCTGGACTTTCTTATTCTCTCTTCTTTTTCCTCTCTTCTCTTAAGATCGTTTCTCAGTTTAGCCATTTCGCTATCACTGGCTTCCACGGCCAGACCCCTTGGAATAAGGAAGTTTCTACCATGACCGTCGGATACATTGTGTACTTCTCCGGCTTTCCCGATGTTCTGAACATCCTTAAGCAGAATTACTTTCATAGACAACCTCCTTTAAAAAAGGGAGGCTTTTTGGCCTCCCATATTCTCTATTCCTTTGTGTAAGGAAGCAGAGCCATGAATCTCGATCTTTGTATCGCTTCTTTCACCATTCTCTGATGTTTGGCACAGTTGCCGGTAATTCGCTTTGGAATTATTTTCCCCTTTTCCGTAAGATAATCTCTGAGTAGCGATGTGTTCTTGTAATCTATATAGGTTGTCTTTGAGCCGCAGAGTCTGCACTTCTTCTTGCTTCTTCCTCTTCTTCTGTTATCTCTTACCATCGTCTTTCCTCCTGATCAAAATGGGATATCGTCACCGGTTGTTTCGGATTCGCTGCCAAAGAAAGTAATTTCGTCGTTCCCAGCATTTCCAATCACATCTTCTTCTACTGAAGTCCTTTCAAAACCTCCGGTATTCTGAGCCTGAGCCTTAGTCTCCATGAAACGTATGTTCGAGGCGACTACTTCGGCATTTGATCTGGATTCTCCCTCTTGAGTCTTCCATTTGTTTATCCGGAGAGAACCATCAACCAGAATCAATCTTCCCTTTGAGAGATAGTTTCCGACGAACTCGGCTGTTTTACCAAACGTCACGATTCTAATGAAGTCGGTGTTGTCGTTATTGGAAGAAGGGATATTCCTGTCGACTGCAAGACTAAAAGTAGCTATCTGTGTTCCACTGGCAGCGAACTTAATTTCCGGATCCCTTGTCAATCTTCCGATAAGCACCACGTGATTGTAGCTGATAGACATGGATTACTCCTCCATCTCTTTTGTTTCTTTGGCTTCTACGGGTTCAATAACTCCAGCTGCTTCTGAGGCTTCAATTAACGGCTCAGAAACCTCGACTTCGGTTTCTTCTTCAATTGCTTCTTTCTTCAGAAGAGCCTTCTTCTCAGCCTTCTCCAGATCTTCTCTTCTGAAAGTCTGCCATCTGAATACATCCGGGGTTACTCCGTAGAATTTCTCCAGGATGTCGACTTTCTCGGAATCGGCCTTGAACTGAATTACCGTGTAGTCTCCTTCAGCAAACCCTTTTGTGACCCTGTAAGCTAGTTTTCTGATACCCCATCTGTCGAACTTCTCGATGGTTCCATCGACACGCTCGACGATGTAGTCTCTCACCTTTTCGGCCGTAGCATTTCTGCTCTCTTCATCAAGCCTTGGTGAGACAATGAACATTGTCTCGTAGATCCTTATCATCTATTGCCTCCTCCCTCGGACTGTGGCTTTGCCTTCGTGGCAAAGCGGGAATTTTCACGCATAGAATTATAACATAACACCACGATAGTGCAAGGGCGGTTTTTTCTGAGTACACCCCACCCAATTCGAGAACTGAAACAGACAGTTGTTCTTTCCGCAAAATATGAAAGTACCAAACATAGTAAACTGTGATCATAAAATAAACTTTGTTCATTTTAAGAACAGAGATTGGAGGCAAAGGTATGAAGACTATGATTGTGTTTGCAAGCAGGAGCGGAACGGCAGAAAAGTGTGCAAGAAAGCTTTCCGAAGCACTCACTGGAGAGGTGAGGATAGTTGACATTGGCCGTGAAGAGAGTCCGACTATAGATAGTTACGATAGAGTAATCGTCGGAGCTTCGATAAAGGTTGGACAGATTCAGAAGCAGATAAAGGAATTTGTGCAACAGAACATTCAGAAGCTCAGGGAAAAGAAGACCGGTGTATTTCTCTGTATGGGCTTTGATGAGTCTCAGTTCAAAACCTATCTTGAACAGAACTTACCTGAGGAGTTCTTGACTTCCTGCAAAGCCAAAGGCTTTTTTGGGGGTGAATTCAACATGGGCAAACTGGGGCTGGTTTCGAGAATGATGGTGAAAGCTGTCTCGAAGGGTAAACCACAGCCAAAACTCATTGAGAGTAACATATCTTCTTTCGCCGCCGCTATGGAGGACTGAATTCGGGATGAGTAGAAGTGAACTACGAAGGGAGAGAAATAGAGACTTTTTCATCAATGCCGCCCGAAGCATTGTCGAGAGTGAGGGCTTGCAGGCTCTCACAATAAGAAAGGTTAGCGAAATGGCCGGTTACTCGGCAGCTTCGGTCTACAACTACTTTGGAAGTATGAACAGTTTGCTCAACGCCGTTAAAGATAGCTACGCTGTGGACATCATGAAATACATATCCCAGAGCCATTATACGGAAAGCGATCCCGTGAAGAAACTCGAGCATTCTTACAGAGCCTTCGCCGAATACTTTCTGCAGAAGCCGGAGATATTCAGGCTGATATTCATGAGCCAGGTCGGGAGGGGAGAATTTAATCCGGACGAGCTTCCGAATTTCCTGGATATGGGAGAAACGAGGATGTCTCTCTTTTTAGAGGTCGCGAAGGAGAATGGTTTGAGAGATGAAGTAGTCACAACAATTGAGAACACACTATCTGCTATGCTATTCGGGAACCTCTACTTCTACAATTTCGGTTTAACTGATATGTCTCCAGAACTTCTTCTACAACTAATAACGAACAACGTCTCTTTTTTGTTTGAAACTCTTGGAGGTAAGAGATGAAGAGAAAAAGACTGCTTGTCAGGATTCTGATCGTAATAGCCATAGCGATAGCCGCAGGTATCACAATCTTCGCTGTAGTGATAGTACCGAAACTGGAAGAAGGACTGAAGGTTCTGGATACTCTGGAGTTTGGAGAGCTTAAATTGTCTTCAGTCACTGATGGCCGCTACGAAGGCAGTTACAGTGCCGGTATAGTCAAGGCTACAGTTAGCGTGGCTATCAGAGATCACAGGATAGAGGATATAGAGATACTGAAGCACGATAACGGAAAGGGAAAAGCCGCAGAGAGTATAACGAAGGACGTTATCGCCAGGCAGTCGGTGCAGGTCGATGTAGTATCCGGAGCCACTTACAGCAGCAAGGTGATACTCAAAGCCATAGAGAATGCTCTGGCAAAATGAATAAACCGGGGAGTTCCCCGGTTTATTTGTCTTCTTTCAGGCTGAAGCCGCTCATGAAAGTCTTCTGGAAGATGAGAAGCATTATCAGAGGAACTATCATTGCCGTTATCGTACCGGCCATTATCACATTCCACTCGGCGGCCTGAGCTTCGCTCGCAAGAAGCATCTTGATCCCTATTTGCACAACTCTCATATCGTTCGTGGTCGTAATTATCAGAGGCCAGAGGTACTCGTTCCAGATGAAGTTGAACTCAATTAGAAAGAGAGCTCCCATATTCGTCTTTGAAAGGGGCAGGAGTATGCTGAAAAGGAATCTCATCGGCCCGGCTCCGTCTATCCGTGCAGCATCAGATAATGACGTGGGTACAGTCATGAACAACTGCCTGAACAGAAGCGTACCCGTTGCGCTGGCAAAGAAAGGTATCGTCAGTGCATAGTAAGTATTAATCCATCCAAAATTCTTCATCAGCTCGTAAGTTGGAAGAATTCTTACGGGCAGAGGCAACATGTGAGTTATGAGAATCAGCCCGAAGAAAAAGAATTTCCCCCTGAAATTCCCAAAGTAAGTGAAGGCAAACGCTGCCAGTATTGAGAAACATATTTTTCCTGTAGCCACCACGAGCGCCGAGAACCCGCTATTTAGCATTAAGCGCCCCATGTTTATCGTCTGCCATGCAGTAACGTAGTTTTCGATAATGTTCCAGCCCGGCAAGAAGCGCGGCGGATAACTGTAAGACTCTGCCGCAGTAAGGGTGCTGGTGCTAAAGGCATAGTAAATTGGGAACATGACAACAATGGCCATCGCTGTCAACACAAGATATACTAACAGTTTCTTCGCATTTTTCTTCTTCATCTTCTTCACCTCAACCCTATCCGTAGAAGACTTTTCGCTCTGTGTATTTGAACTGGAGGATCGTCAAGATTGCAACAAAGACAAAGAGAACAACTGACTGAGCTGAGGCGAATCCTGTATTCATTGCGAGGAATCCATCACGATATAACTTGTAAACAAGCAATTCAGTTGCATTACCCGGACCGCCCTTGGTCATAATGTCTATAAGACCGAAGACATCAAAGAAGGCATAAAGCATGTTCATGATCAAAAGGAAGAAAGTCGTCGGCGAGAGCAACGGCAACGTGATCCTGAAAAACTTCTTCACGCTGGAAGCGCCATCAATTGAAGCCGATTCTAGAAGCTCTTCAGGAATGGCCTGAAGTCCGGCGAGATAGAAGATTATATTGTAGCCAAGCATCTTCCACGATGCTGCAATCACGACAACCACGAGCGCGATCGTTCTATCCGTCATCCAATTTATCCCAATACCCGTAATAGAACGTATTATATAAACAATGGGTCCACTCGAAGGATTGAACATCAAAGCCCAGATAGTCCCCGCAATGGCCGGAGAAATCGCATAGGTCCAGATGAAGAACGTTCTGTAGAATGATAAGCCGCGGAGTTTTTGGTTGAGGAGAACCGCTATTACAGTCCCTAGCGAAAGCCCTATAAACACAACAAGAGCCGCGAAGATGAGTGTGATTATCAGACTGTGCAGATATGCTGAAGATTCAAAGAGTCGACTGAAATTCTCGAAACCTACGAAGAACCTTCTGTCGCCAAAGGGAGATACTCTGAAAAAACTTGTATAGATAGACTGCGCAGTAGGAATAATGAGAAATACAATCACTACAACTATAGAAGGAGAAAGCAAAACATACGGGAGTATTCTATTGGGAAATCTGCTATTCATACAAACAACACCGCCTATGATTCGATTAAGTATCAAAGAGAGGAGGGTTCCCCCTCCTCCGGTAAGAAGTGTCTCTTATTTCCCGTAAAGCTGTATATACTCCTTCAATATGTTGTTGGCCTCTTTGGCCGCCTCGTCAAGTATTCTCTTCGCCTCTTTCTCATAGTCCGTTCCACGATACTGCACTGCCTTTTCAACAGCCGAATCAACTACGTCTCTTATAGCAACGAAGTTCCCAAGCCTTACACCCTGTGCAGGAGGAATATCTGCTCCGCTGAGAATCTGAAGGAAAGCAGTAAGGTGATTGGGCTGATCTGCGAACCATCCTTCGTCCATGAGAAGCTTGACAGTGGTGTTGCTGGAGGGGAAATATCCAGTCGATTGATGCCACTGCTTTGATACATCCGGTCTCATCACGTACTTCAGAAACTCCCATACAGCCTTGTTTTCTGCCTCAGGTTTGCCTTTTAGAACCCAGATGGTCGCTCCGCCAATAACCGAGTTGCCTCTTGGGTATTCGGGAAGCCTTGGCAGGAAGGAAGTTCCGACTCTGAAGGAAGCCGTGGCCTGAATCGATCCGACCGAAGATGTGGACTGTATTAGCATTGCTACCTGCCCGGTAAGGAAGGCAGTATTCGCGCTGTACTCGCGACCTCCATAGACAAAGACCTTTTCCTGTGCCCACTTCATCCATTCGACGAAAACCCTTTGACCGAAAGCAGCGTTGAAAAGAACTTCACTGGCCTTGGCCTTTCTCCCATTTTCATTGTTGGCATAGAACTGTGCATGTGTGGCGTGCATCTGCTCGAAGACCCATGCAGGCCAGCCAAACGATATTCCTCCCTGTGAAGCGCCGGAAGCTACTATCTTCTTTCCATACTCCAGAATTTCGTTAAAGGTTGACGGAGGTTTGCTTGGATCGAGACCGGCCGCTTCGAAAATATCCTTGTTGTAGTAGAGGATCGCGGTAGAAGAGTTGAATGGCATAGAATAGAGCTGTCCATCAACGGCATAGTAATTCAAAATGGGCTTAACAACGTCTCCCCAGTCGAATCCAGGTTCTGCCAGCTGATATACGGGAAGTATGGCACCGCTGTCCAACATCGTCTGAAGGCCTACTTCATAGACCTGAACGATGTTAGGATGCGTTCCAGTTCGGTAGGCCGCTATGGCCTTGGTGAGAGTCTCGGCGTAAGAACCCGTAAACTGTGCGACAACTTCCACTTCATTCTGGCTTTCGTTGAAAGCCTTAACGATGTTGTCAACAGCAGCAAGGTTTCTTCCACTCATAGCATGCCAGAAAGTGATGGTAGTTTTCGATAAAGAGATGACTGAAAGAAGAACAACCAGTACCACAAGAAATCTTTTCATGAAACCCCTCCTTATTGTAAGATAAGAAACCCAAAGATCAAGC
>LVBU01000371.1 GCA_001603185.1 Thermotogales bacterium Thermo_02
CCCCTCTCGAGAGGGGTGGCGGCATGCTCCTGCCGACGGGGTGTGTGCTCTTGAGATCCGTTGCTGGTTGTGCGTTGTAGGTTGTCGGTGAGAGCAGAGAGAAAGAGCATTGTCGAGAGTCCTCTTGAGAATCGTGGAGAGTGGAGCGTGGAGAGTTATGAGAAAAATCGAGAGGTTCGCTGCGCTCAGGAGAGGACGAGAGAAGCCCTAAGGGTTTACAATAATCTTAGAGTGGATTTCGCAAGAGATACCGTAGCGATTTGAGGAGGTCAATCATGCAGGGCAGACCATGGATTGTTAGAAACCTCTACTGGGTATTGTATGTTGTCTTTGCCATTCTGTTCCTTTTGCCATCGATCTATGCGTTGAACCATACCGTGTTGTCGGAGAATTTCATGAGTTCACTCGAGTCTCTGGAGATAGTGCTCACAACGGCGATGATTATTCAGGCGATTCTTCTTTCTCTTATTATGGTAATCACTATGCTTTCGGCTATAATGATAGCCAACACATATTCGACGAGAATGCTCG
Organism: Thermotogales bacterium Thermo_02; assembly: GCA_001603185.1. GTDB lineage: Bacteria > Thermotogota > Thermotogae > Petrotogales > Kosmotogaceae > Mesotoga. The sequence continues at coordinate 532 of LVBU01000371.1, forward strand.
GCATCTTTTCCAGATTTCCAGATATTTATATCATCGCCTCTCTTTATGCCTTCAATATCGCTCTGGGAACGATAATGGCAATCCGGATTCCAGAACTGACTTTTAGCTCCCTGGAACCTATAGATAGCGGCCTGCTCGCGTTGTTTATAGTAAGCGTTTTTCTCTCGATATCTTCACTCGTTCCCTATTTTTTGAGATTGCTTAGAATCATGAAATTCGAGAATGTGTTGATCAGTCTTACGAATAAGGGAATCATTACAAGAAGACCCGAGAAGCTACTGGAGACGCTGAAAACACTAGCTCACTTCCTTGAGAGGTCGATCGACGAGAGAGATCAAGATGCTTTCAGGCAGACTCTATCGGCAATCAGTAAAGTCATGGGAAATGCCATATTTCGCGGATTGAAATCTGATAAAGCTCTCTGGACATGGCTTGGCGTCTTTCTTGACAATTTGAAAGGCTTTGCGATCTATCTTGTGGATGCGGGACAGAGTCAGGCTGTTCTGGCACTCGTCAAGACCTACGGAAGTCTTGGCGTAGCTCTGCAAGAGGTCAACGAGGACTGGGACTGTCTGGTTTGCGATATTGTCGGAGATCTCAAGAGCATAAGGTTGAAGGTAGTTGAGTCCGATCTTCGAGAGACAGGGAGACTTCTGGAGGAGATCTGGGCGACTTTACTGGAGATTGTCGATGCAGGCCCGGCTTCTTCAAACTCTGTACGAATGTTTTCAGAATGCTTTGCCGCACTCCAGGGATTGCTCAAAAGCGGTCATCTTGACTACTCGACAGGAGATAGTCATCTATCATTAGCTGCAGGAATTAGAAAGATGTCGGGTATAGAAACACGGTTCTTCAAATCGAAAATTTTTCCAGACAGTCGATGGGAAGAGATACTACAGAGTCTTGCCGGTCAGAGACCGACAAAAGATCTCATGGAAGCTCTGAAAGAGGCAATAGAGTCATCGGTTAAGGGGCTCGTGAAAGCAGGACAATGCGCGTTCGCCTACGGTAGATTGCACGGGATCTATGAACACTCCACGCAGTTCAGAGGCTTTCTCGAAGGTTTTTTCGATGCCTCTATGCTCAACGAGTTTGTTGGCAATACTTGTCCGGTGAATATCACAGTCTCCGCTCTGAACACAATGAAGGATTTCATACTCGATAACCTTTCAGTTGACAACAGCTTCCTTCTCGAAACTGGAAAGCGCCTCCAACTGCTCGATTCGCCGGGAGACAGGCAGGCATCTATGGAAGTCTTAGATGAGCTAAAAGAAAGGCTGGACGATATCTCGAAAACGGGAACGCATGACAAAAGACTTAACGCCAGATCGACCATAGACATGCTGCAGAAAGCAATAATTGATCGAGAGTAACCAGGAGGAGCCAGTGATAATCGACTCTAAATTCAAAAGTTATCCCGCGAAGTATGTATTTCAGACGCTAATGACCGTTGCAGCCTCATTCATTATCCTGATTCTCCTCGATGCGATTGCCGAGGCGGTGGTAATAGCTTCCTTTGGTGCCTCGACTTTCATAATTTTCACGATGCCGCATATGAGCAATTCGAGCCCGCGCAGAATACTTGGGGGCAATCTTGCCGGAACTCTGGTTGCACTGGCAATACATCTGCTTGAGATAGCCGCGACCGGTTTCGAGATTCCCTGGTCCAGAAACACATCTCTGGCATTAATGGGATCACTCGCAATAGGCATTAGCATGTTCTTAATGGTGATCACCAATACTGAGCACCCGCCGGCTTCAGGACTGGCTCTGGGTCTTACTCTAGATGGATTCAACTTGAGGACCGCAGTAATAACCCTGGTTGGCGTTTTCATTGTGTTCTCAGTTAAGCAGGTCTTGAAAAGACACCTTATAGATCTTGTTTGAAGGGGGGAAAGATATGTTGATAGCGTTCGAAAAGATGACGTCTGAAGAATTTGAAGTGTACCGGGAAAAGCTTATCGAAACTTACACACAAGACAATATAAAATCCGGAAAATACGATGCAGAAACGGCTTTGGAGAACTCCAGGAAGGAAGTTTACACCATTCTTCAGAATGGTCTGCATACTGAGGGACACGAGCTGCTCAGGATAGTCGACCGTTCAAACGGAGAGAAAGTGGGGTACCTCTGGATAAACGACCTGCGAAGCAAGAGAAGAAGCAAAGTCTTTATCTATGATCTGATAATCTTTGAGGAGTTTCGAGGCAAGGGTTATGGAAAAGCCAGCCTTAACGCCCTCGAGCAATTCGTTCGGGAGCTGGGAGTGATGAGTATTTCGCTTCACGTCTTCGCACACAACGAAGTCGCACTCGCTCTATATAAGAGTCTTGGATACACTATAACGAACATAAATATGACCAAAACTTTTGAATAGCCAATCTGAAAACGCTAACTCATATTGAGTTCCCGCAAATCGAGCCTATAGCAAATCTTTGTTTCCGTCTTCTGGAAACCTTCTTTATGGTACAGAGATACCGCTTTTTCGTTCTCGGCATTCACAGACAGAAACGTATCCAGTCCAAGATCACTGGAAAGCTGCAAAGCTCTGTTTAGAAGCAATCTTCCCAGTCCCCTCCGCTGATACTGTGGCAATACAGCTATGGGTCCGACCTCGAGCATTCCCTCTTCGTTTATCTCGCTGAAGAAGAGCCCAGCCGGTACTCCTCCATCCAGATATAACAGTTGAATGCCGCCTGTCGGGATATTAGCCCCGTCGGTGATTATCGAGACTCTCTCAGGGGTGATATCGAAGTGGCCGGCAATTCTTCCAAAGGCCTCGTTGATAATCTTGCAGTAGAGATCTCTGTGTATCCTTTCGTCGAAGGGAACGAAGAAGGAGTTTTTCGGCATCTCCAAAGGCGAAACTGTACAATCTCTTCTTATCATCAGGAATGAATAACGCTCAATTCCGAAGCCCAGACCTTCAAGAATCTGCTGCATAGTATCGCCTGGAGAGATGAAAAGGTAAACGCTGTCCAGCTCCTTCACACATGAGAGAAGCTCGCTCAGAAGAGCCCTGTAATTATCAGTAAGGGGTTCGATTGAGTGGAAGATCATGAATCTGCCCTTTCTGGCCTTTCTGTAATGCTCTTCGAGGATCAGCGAGGCCGCCCCGCAGAGTCTCGACTGTTCATCGTAGAGAAGGAATGAAGGATGATCGTCATCGGGAGAGAAGCCTTCGTCTGGAAGAAACGAGTCGTCGTTCTCCACTCCGTACCGACGGCAATATGATATAAACTGTACAAGATTGCTATTTGAAACACGCACCACCACTTATCTTACCTCCCCGACACTTCAGTAACGATATCCTACCACAAAGCGTTTGGAGTAGCGAAAGGTGTTAATTATGATACAATTATCCTCAAAAGTCCAGTCATAAGTGGGTAGTTTACTTAAGGGGGTAAGAAGATGGAGTTCAAGAAAATATCGAACTACAAAGAGATGATCGAGATCTCGGCTCTGGCCTTTTCATTCGAGAAGAAGGACCAGGGTGATCTTGAAAAACTACTTCGAAAGCTTGATGAGAATGGCAGATACTTTTACGGAGTCTATGATGAAGAGACTCTTGTCGCAGCCTGTGTAGTATATCCTTATCAAATGAGGTTTAGAGACAGCATCGTTACGATGGGCGGGATCGCTCTCGTCTGCTCCAGGCAGGATTACAGGGGAAAGGGCGGCGTGAGAATGCTCCTGTCTGGAACTCTCGAATCGCTGAGAGAACTCGGCCACTCTGTCTCTGTTCTTTATCCCTTTCAGAGAGACTTCTACAGGAAATACGGCTGGGAGATCTTCGACAGGTGGCAACTGCTGAAATTCTCGCCCGGAAGTCTGCGCGACCTGGAATTCCATGATGTCGAGGCCCGCGACATGGCCTTCCCGGACGAGCAGATGAAGGACTTCTACCGGGAGTACGCATCATCGCATCTGAACTATGTCGTCAGAAACGATGCCGACTGGCAGGATCGCTTCTATCCCGTCTGGTCGAGCCAGATTGCGAAGCGAATAGTGAAATTCAGCAGCAAAGGCGAAGTCGTAGGACTTATGGACTATTCGATAAACTCCGACCATAAGGATGGCGGATACTTCCACACGATTCTCACGTTTGTTCATAAAGACGAAAATGCAAGAAGAGCAATGTTTTCGTACATTAAGGGCCTCTCTCACCAGGTTAGCAAAGTTCATTTGTGGCAACCGGCAACATTTGAAAGCTGGCCTTACCTGTCCGACCGTCCAGACGAATGCACACTCAGGGAGACTTCGATGATCAGAATCGTCGACCTGATGAAGCTGTCGGGCATTAGAATGAGCACGCCCGACCTGAGTATCACCATGAAAGTGGATGACAAACAGTGTTCCTGGAACAACGGAGTATTCACAATAGGAGTACACGACGGAATACTTAACCTGGAAAGAGGGAAAGAAGACGAAGCGGAACTGGAGATAGGTATCGGCGCTCTCTCGACCGTTATTGGCGGTCGCGAATCACTGAGCAGACTCATCGAGATTGGCCTGGCGAAGCCACTTGAAGGCTACAAGGGGACAGATATTGAGCGATGCGAAGTGTTCATGATAGAACCGTTTTGAGAGGAATCCAAAAAGAGATTGACTGTTAATAGTACACTTCTTTCGTACGCATTCGATGATATCCTGAGATTGTAGGACGGCTAACAACGAAAAAAGGAGGCGAAGAAATGGAGTTGTATCCCTCAAGAGTGAGCTACAGTCTCAAGAGATCGATGGAATACTATCTCTCACTGCCTTTGCAATATGAAGAGACAGAAGACGACTGGCCGATCATTATGTTCCTGCACGGTGCAGGAGAGCGCGGTGATAGTCTCGAATTCGTTAAGAAGCACGGGATACCCAAAATCGTCAGCGAGATGGAAGACTTCCCGTTCGTAACTCTGTCGCCTCTGTGCCCGGAAGAAGACTGGTGGCTAAACCGACTCGAAGACTTGAAGTATCTGCTCGAACTGATTATCGAGCAATACCGGGTCGACCGTTCGAGGATATACCTGACCGGCCTTTCGATGGGCGGATTTGGGACCTGGCACCTGGCGGCCGAATATCCGGAGCTTTTCGCCGCCATCGCTCCCGTGTGTGGCGGGGGCCTTGGAATACTGGGCTTCCCAGAAAGAGTTGCCGAATTGAAGTGTGTTCCCGTCTGGGCATTTCACGGCGAAAAGGATAACGTGGTACCGGTTGAAGAAACGCTCGTTCTCGTAAGACAGCTTAAGGCAATTGGAGGAGACGTACAACTAGAACTCTATCCCGAGGCCGGACACGATTCCTGGACAGAGACTTACTCTAGACCTGAGCTTTACGAGTGGTTCATGAGCAAACGAAGAAGTTCAACTTGACCTCATCTTGATACCGCTTATTGCAGACCTGTTGAAAGAAGATCCCGAAGGACTGAGCTTTCTGGATCTGAATCCACTCGATGAAGAAACTCTAAATTTGCGAGCGGCCTTTCGGTATGCCAACAACGAGTAGAACCAGAGCGCGCCAACAAAAACCCATACCGAGATGAGCAGAACCAGCAGCCATTCGAAGCCTTCAAGCCGGCTGATCTCTCTAGTAAACCATGCAATACCGTAAACCGAAGCCAGCGTGACAAAGGCCAGCAATACGGTTCCGCGCAGAAAATTGTTCCTCAATTGGGTCACCTTCGGTCTTACAGATCGTTTCAAAGCGAATCCCATATACCTATCACCATCCTTGCTACAAAGAAGAGATTCAAGACAATTATACACTTAAGGATCGTCTGATCTCTAAAGTCGTCGCTTCTCTATTGATTTAACACTTCAGACTTATCGACAACGGCTGGCGTTCAAGAAAAGGCTCGCAGAAGAAAAGAAACCCGTCCATCAGGACGGGTTTCAGCAGTTATTATCCTAGAGGCATTATTTCAAGAATTCTTACAAACATAGTTCCCGGTCTGGCTCCAGTCTTCTCCATCAAGCGGGCCACTTCATCGGCATCATCGATATACTCAACTACAAGCCTCGCTCCGATGTTTCTCTTCAAACGGTCTTCTTCTTCAGGTGAGTACTTGTAGGCAACGATCACGGCCAGCTTTCTCTCGATTAGATTTACCTTAGTTTGGTTGTCGGCCAGGCCGAACATGAGAGTGTTCTCATCAACGACACCGGGAATTACAACGGCGGCGTTAGGTGTTCCGTCAGCGTTCGATGTCGCAACCGAGAATGCAACGGTTCGCTTTGTAAGGGCTTCAAAAAGCGCAGGGCCGGTTAAGGAACTCTCCACATAGTAATTCTGTACAGACGCGGCGCTGATCGCGTCAGGCTTTCCCGTTGCAAAGATGCTGACCGAGAGAAACACAAAGGCTATAACTATCGACATTAAGACAAACTTCTTCATACTCCATCCTCCTGTTGTTGGGTTTATTGAAAAACTCATATCACCACCATGCCTCGCTTGCTCCCGTATCTACATCTGTGGTCGGCAATTCCTCGCTGGTAGAAGGAGTCGAATCAAGGTTGATCTCTGGTGTATAGGTCCATTCGCTCGCTTCGGAAACGACATCGTAAGGCTCGCTCTGAGCAGGTGAAGCCTCCGGAGTTGCCGATTCAGAAACTTGTCCTGTGTTCTGAACAGGCGATTCCGTACTTTCCGAGAGCGCCGAAACCTTCATAATGGCGTCTGAGATGGCATTCAGTATGACTCTACTCGTTCCTGTCGCTCCGGTGATCGTGTCCACCATAACGCTCTGCTTCTTTATAACTCTATCTATTACCCTTTCCGCTGCTTCGGCGTAGGAGCCCTGCCTGTTTGTAAGTATCTCAATATCGGTCACAAGATTATCCTTAATAGTAACTTCAACAGTCACGTAATCGGCTGTCCCGGTATAGACACCGTCAACAAGAGGAACGAAATGACCAACGACACTGTTGGCGATATCATAGGGTTTTGCTACAAGATCGCCGTTTTCATAAGCATTCACCGTATAGACTATAGCCAGTATCGACAGAGTCGCAAACACTAATA
>LVBU01000026.1 GCA_001603185.1 Thermotogales bacterium Thermo_02
GTATACTGATAAGTAACTTACTGTATAGTATACAATTTTCGCGGTAGCATTGACAAGACTTCGATTGACACACCAACTTTATCAGCCATAAGTAAGCCCCTTTCTTCGGGACTCCCTATTTCCATACTCACAATCTTTGAGAAGACAGAGGCATGATACAGTCAGAAAGCCGGAGGTCTCTTCAGGTTAAGCTGCGATGGGAAGCACGTAGCCCAAAAGGCTAGGAGAATCGTTCTATATATCAGACAGCAAAGGCGTATCACAGAGGATCCTCTCTTCTCTTCCTTCATAGAACAACTTCAACCAGCCGTCCAATGGATCTGAGTTTTTGTAAAGGCCATAGTATTGTATGAAGAGGCTCAATTCGAGGAGTTTAAGGAATCCCTCCATTTCTGATAGACTGATCCTATCCACTTTTCTTGAGTCGCTATAGCTGTTAACAACTATCTCGGCCAGATTTCTAACGACCCCAGCCTTGTTCTCACAACGCATTATTATCGCAAGATCAAAAAGAATCATTGCCAAGTCCGTGACATATAGACCTCTGCATATGTCGTCAAAATCGCAGAAAGTGACAGCGTTGCTGGTGGTATCAACGATTATGTTGTCGAAATGAATGTCGCCGTGTATTACTCCGTAGTCTTCTTGCGATGGCAAATGCTCGGCGTAGCTTTCCCTTTGCTTTTCGTATTTGCCGATAATCCGTTTATCGATGCGCTCGTCATAGTGCCAGACATTGAAACAGTTGTCGGCATCGAGGAGTTCTGGAAAGTCCCAGTCGGCATAACCGATCTTTTGAGAGTTCTTATGGAAGATGGCCAGAGCATTTCCGATACTCCGAAATGCTTGCTCGCTCAATGTATCTTTGTACAGATGATCATGGGTTAATCCGGGAGACTTTCTCGTTGCGGTTACACAACACCTGGATCCATCTAAAGCTACCACCTCTTCAACGAGGTTTCCGGATCTGGCACGAATAGGCTGTACCACTGGTGAGCCTATTGAGAAGTGATTGGTGAGATATCGCATGCTCTGATCAAGAGAATGAAAATTCCCGTCCGGTGGACTAGTTCTCACAATAACGCTCTTTCCATCCCTGATGAACTCGAAAGACTCATTGTAATTACCGGCCGGCTGCGTTCTTACTAGGTCTTCAGGCTCAAAGCAATATAAAGATGCTAGTTTCTTGATTTCTATTCTAAAATCGTTCCTCTCCCTTCGATCCCACAGAGAATGAGCAAACTGAAACTGTCTTCCTCAAATTTGCGATTCAATTATACACTTTATCCAATAAGGCAAAGAAGCAAATAAAGCAATAGAAAAGGAACTCAGCAACGTACGGAATGTTCTTTGCGGGGAAAACTAAACGCAAGGGGAGTCATGGAGAAGAGTATGTGTGCCGATTCCGTCAAGCCCGACCTTCTATGTATATCTGTTCAGTAACATCCACAGTTCAACTCTGGGTATAGC
>LVBU01000372.1 GCA_001603185.1 Thermotogales bacterium Thermo_02
CTCGACAGGTATAACTTTCAACCTGTCGGCCACAGACTTGGGGATCATTCTCAAGATCTCCGGAGACAGCAGATTAGGAATCTCTTCCAGGACTTTCAGGCCATACTGCCTCGAAAGAGCCCCATAGATATCCTCCCATGAGATAATACCCATTCCGACAAGGATCTCTCCAAGAGGCTTTCCAACCTTCTTCTGAATTGAGACAGCCTGTTTCAGATCGTCTTCGCTTATCAGGCCATGTTCAATGAGCATTTCCCCAAGTCTTTTGTAGACCTTCAACCGTTATTCCTCCTCGCTTATATCCAGTCCAAATCTATAAATGGCGGGAATGTCAGACGCATCTCCCATCAGTTCTCCCTCGTCAAGTTCGAGTCCGGCCGCTATAAGTGTTATGTCAAGCTCGTCATCATTCATATCCGGATCCACAATGAGTCCGAGTTTAACGTCAGCGTCCTCACTGCAGTTTTGCCTTACGATCGCTGCAGCAATATTCATCTCGCGAAGAGTAATATTCTTGGCTGAGACATTGAGAATGATCCCGGTCGCATTATCGATAGGCTTCTCCAGCAAACGACTTTCCAGAGCTCTTCTTGCAGCTTCTTCCGCTCTGCGTTCTCCCGAACCCACTCCTATTCCAAGCATGGCAGTGCCTGCATTTCTTAGAACTGATTCAACATCGGCAAAGTCGAGGTTGATGTATCCTCTTTTCGTTATGAGCTCGGAAATACCTTTGATTCCATGATGGAGCGTTTCGTCGGCTTTAGCGAAGGCATCGACAATCGATGTATTTGGAGGCAACTCCTGAAGAAGCTTGTTGTTAGATATTCTGATAAGGGTATCTACAGAGTTCTTCAGCTTTCTCAAGCCTTCGTGACCGGTTCTAAGTCTAGTATTCCCTTCAAAGAAGAAGGGTGTTGTAACTACTGCCACAGTGAGAATCCCCATCTCCCTGGCAATGGAAGCTACTATAGGCGCTGCTCCGGTTCCAGTTCCACCACCCATACCGGCGGTAATGAACAGAAGGTCTGTATCTTCCAGGAACGTTCCGATCTCGTCGACACTCTCTTCAGCAGCCCGTTCACCAACGTTCGGATTTCCTCCCGCTCCGAGACCCCTGGTCAACTCAGTACCTAGCTGAATCTTAAGATCGGCCCTGTTACTTTCAAGGACCTGAATATCGGTATTAGCAGCAATGAAGGTGACCCCGTGGATCCCTTCGGCTATCATTCTGTTTACTGCATTACCTCCCGCACCTCCAACACCAATAACTTTTATAGAGGGCAGTCTAATTTGTGTTTTATCTTTCTTGCCTGTGTCAATCTCAAAGCTCATCATCGACACCTCCAAAGAAGAGGGATTTTATGAAGGAACCGAAACCCTTTTTGGGTCTTTCTACAACACTTTCAATAATTTCACCCTGTACTTCTTCGGGAGAGACGAGGTTTCCAAGGCAAGAGCTGAATATTGGATCGTTAGAAACATCGTGGCTGTTTTCTATTCGCCTGTTGAAACTCGTTTCATACGTGCCGATCCTAACTGGCATCTTCAAAGATTCAACGCCAACATCCGTAAGACCTCTGAGTTTCGAGCCACCGCCGGTGAAAACGACTCCGCCAGGAATTCTTTCCTCCGAGTACTCCGGGTTATTGATCACGAACAGCTGGATTTCTTTTCTTATCTTGTTTAGTAACTCCTTGACTCTTGCATATATGACGGTAGAAAGCCTGCGCACGGATACGTTCTTTCTTGTTCTTTCATCCAGACCAAAGTACTCGACGACGTCTTCTGGATCCGGAGGATACATGCTACAGTGCCCATAGTTGACTAGTAATCTTTCGGCTTCATCTACAGATGTCCCCAAGACTCTTGCCACATCCAGCACGATATGTCTTATGCCAAGAGGAATGCGGGATATATATACGGGAAGATTCTCCCTGTATATAACTATCTCAGAAAAACTGTGTCCGAGAACAACGCAGACTACACCGTGCTGTTTCTCAGTATCAGTAAGTACTGCCTCGGACGAGGAGATCAGAGCCGGAGAGATGAAGAAATCACCACGCCCAAAGAGTTCTTCGAAGAGCCTTCGAAATATCTCGACGGATTTTCCTTCGCTTGAGACAAACACCATCTCGACATTCAGCTTTCTAGCGTACATTTCAACGGGGTTGAAGACTACTTTGTCTTCGTCGAGTATGTATTTTCTTGTGTAACTCCTATGGATGTTAGTATTGCCCGTTTTCATCTTCTCACTCTTGAGTCGGCTCATTAAGTTCTGGATAGATTTTTCGGTAACCATTACCTGTTTCTCTTCAGACAGCGTTTCTTCGATATTCTCCGAAAACACCGAGTAATCGCCATCAGTGAAGCTTATTCGAAAATCAGCTTCAACGTCCTTTTTGCCCATCTGTCCGGTCAGATCTTCAATAAGCTTCTGAATGGATTGTTTAAGCGCTACAGCGTCTTTTACCTCACCTTTATCAAGACCTACAGTTTTTACGCTTCCGTAAGCCTCAAGCATCATTTGACCGGTCTGCTCTCTGCTAACCACGACACCCTTCAGGGTGTTAGTGCCTACATCGAGAGAAACCGTGTAGTCTTTACCCCTGGCCATAAATGTCACCTCGCTCTCAACAGTTTACCATCGCTCAAGAAAATATACTCGCTTCTGTCTGAGGCGTTTTCTAGCTGAAGAAGCAGGTCTTTGTTTGCGTTAAGCCTTCCCCAGTCAAGAACCTTCACCTTGATCCCCCGCCTGAGGAGCATCGAGTTCTGTCGATAATCAAGATAAGAAACCAATCCAACGAGTCTTCTGTCAGCAAGTATTCCCTCAACCGCCCCGGTAAATTCATCTATATCCTTTCCAGCCACCCTGTATATTCCTTCAGTGAGAATGAAGTTCAATCCACCGATAACAGGATAGCCCGTTATCTCTTCGATACTTGCATAATCAACTATCACGAAATCGTCTGATACCCAGTAATAATTACCATTATAGTGAACCAAATACCTGCCAGGTTTCAAGAAAACCCTGCTACCGGATATATCAATTGTGGCCGGTGGATAAATTATATCAGTTTTCCAGCTTCTTCTGAAAGCTGTAGGGAATTCGACGAGAATCTCTTCAGGGTTGACTATTCTGGTTAGCTGAACTACAGGACCCGAGAAGAAAGACTCAATAACGAAATTCGCAATTGCCATTAACCAGATGATCATAATGGCCATTGTACAGACTGCTGTTCTAAGTAAAAGGCTCATACGTCAAGATTTGAAATGCTTAGAGCATGTCGCTGTATAAACGACCTTCTCTCCTCCACCTCGCTACCCATTAAGATAGTGAAAACTCTGTCGGCTTCCCCGGCATCTTCCATAGTTATCTGGACTAGTTTTCTATCTGCAGGGTTCATTGTTGTCTCCCACAACTGTTCGGGGTTCATTTCTCCAAGTCCCTTGAATCTCGAGTAATTCAGCTTACGATCTGAGTGCTCCCTTAAGAAAGCTTCCAACTCTCCGTCCGTGTAGAAGTAGAATTTCTGCCTGTTCATCTCGATCTTGTACAATGGAGCCTGAGCAATGAACACTCTTCCTTCAGTAATCAAAGGAGTCATGTAACGATATATTAGCGTGAGCAGTAGTGTGGTGATGTGTGCTCCGTCAACATCAGCGTCGGTCATAACGATTATCTTCCCGTATCTTAGAGAACCCATGTTTAAGTCTTCACCCATGCCAGTACCTATCGCCACGATTATATTGCTTATTTGCTCATTCTTGAGGAGCTTTTCCAGACTGGCCTTCTCAACGTTTAGGATCTTTCCTCTTAGTGGAAGTATAGCTTGAGTCTCTCTGGAGCGAGCCATCTTTGCCGATCCGCCTGCGGAATCTCCTTCGACAATAAAGAGCTCTGTCTCTTCTAGATTCTGGGAGATGCAGTCGGCAAGCTTTCCCGGAAGCATTGTATTCTCGAGAACGTTCTTCCTCCTAACCATTTCTCGGGCCTTCTTTGCTGCAAGGCGCGCCTTCGCAGCATCCATAGCTTTTGTAAGAATCGCCTTCAAATCTTTCTGATTGTAGTCAAAGTACTCCTCGAGTCTCTCTCTCACTACCTTAATAACAGCTTCATGGGCTTCCTCATTGCCCAGTTTCGCCTTGGTCTGACCTTCAAACTGAGGTTCCTTGACAAAGATGCTCATAATTCCTGTCAATCCTTCTCGTACGTCTTCGCCTTGTAGGTTCTGATCTTTATCTTTAATGATGCTGTGTTTTCTCCCGAGATCATTCATTGTCTTTGTCAGAACCGTCTTCAAACCTGTAAGGTGAGTGCCTCCTTCAATAGTCTTTATGTTGTTAACAAAGGTAAGAATATCTTCCTCATAAGAAGTAGTGTACTGCAGTGCCAGTTGTACCTTTACGTCGTTAAATGTGCCTTCGATATAGATGGGATCTTTGTGAACGTTCTTTTTGTTCTTACTTAGAGCCTTAACAAATTCCACTATACCTCCCTCGAAATGATACTTGCGCTTCTCATCTATTCGACGGTCTTCGAACTCTATTCTCACACCACCGTTCAAATAGGCCAGTTCTTTGAAACGCGATTCGAGGATATCGAAATCAAAGTCGGTTATTTGGAAGATAAGCGGATCTGGCTTAAAGGAAGTTACAGTACCGTGTTCTGTGGTCTCGCCCATGTCCTCAACTGGTGAGACGGCCTTACCTCGTTCATACTTCTGCCGATATATTCTGCCTTCGGTCATGACCATGACTTCCATCCATTCTGAAAGAGCATTGACTACCGAAGCTCCAACCCCATGAAGTCCTCCGCTTATTTTGTATGAGTCCTTCGAAAACTTACCTCCAGCGTGCAGGGTCGTCATAACGACTTCAAGCGCGCTTGTGCCCGTATCTGGATGTATGTCAACAGGGATACCTCTTCCATCGTCTCTAACAAAAACCGAACCGTCTTCTGCTATTGTTATCTGTATTAGATTACAGAATCCTCCCATGGCCTCGTCAATACTGTTGTCGACGATTTCGTAAACAAGATGATGAAGCCCGGACTTTCCGGTAGAGCCAATATACATTCCCGGTCTCTTCCTGACCGGATCTAGCCCTTTCAAGATCTTTATATTCTGCGCATTATAAAGCTCAGACATCTAGCACCTCCACGTATCTATTTGATCCTGAATCTTATTCTTTTAACTGCAATCGCACCCAGCTCACAGTTAATCTTCGAGATAAGGCCAGCCTCTCTTAGTTTCAGCTCATGAAGCCATAGACCCTCATCTACATCAATAGTTAGTATGCCTTCAGAGTAGTCTGCTATTGATGAGTGCTTCGAAATCGATTCACCGACAATATCCGCCCAGTTGTTGTCAAGTTCCAACACTTTTATCTTTCTGAACAATCCCGAATGGAGAGACAGATTGTCAAATATCTGTCCGATAGTCTGATGATTCCACTTCATCCAAACCGCTCCAATTACTGTCTTCAGTCATAATATATCCTTCAAAGTTGTCCAGTAATAACCTCGTCATTCCATCGGTGAAGTCTTCTATGAGAACTCTTTCCTCTAGCCTGCGAACTGGAACTATTCCAGCGCTAGTGTGTGTAAGGAAGAGTTCGTCGGCACAGAAAAGCTCCCAGGCAGGTATTGCTCTTTCTTCAACCAGAACATCCATGCTTTTGCAAAGTCCGATTAGATTGTCTCTGGTGATACCCGGTAGTACCCCCGACAAGATGTCTGGTGTGGCGATTGTTCCATCCCTTACCAGGAAGATGTTCGAGAAGGATCCTTCACATACATTCCCCATCTCATTAAGTATAAGCAGATCGTAATTGTCACCGAGAACTCTTCGAGTGCGCATATTCCAGCTTGCTCCCGGTGTTTTTAGATTGGGATCTACTATCGAACCTGATGGTTTGAGGAAAGGAGAGATAGATGTTTTGACTCCCAGCTCGTAAATGTCCTTCGAAACTGCGGGAAGCGTCGAAAAGATTATCATCGGTATCGTCGACGTCCCAGTGCTTAGCAGGCTGATCCTGATCCTGAAATCGACTGGATTCAGCTCTCGATTCCTTTCAATACCCTCAAGAACCAGAGAATTGAGCTCTCTACAACTTAAAGAGATATTGAGAGACATAATACGCGCAGACTGACATAAACGATCATAAT
>LVBU01000373.1 GCA_001603185.1 Thermotogales bacterium Thermo_02
CCCCACAGCTAAAGCAGGGGGTCTCCGCCGATTAATACGATGATGAAGAGAATAAAGGTATTGGTCGCGAAACCGGGACTCGACGGTCATGACAGAGGTGCAAAAGTTGTATCAATGGCTTTGAGAGATGCAGGAATGGAGGTAATTTATACCGGACTCAGACAGTCTCCCGCAGAAGTGGTAAAGGCGGCACTTCAGGAGGACGTTGATGTTATAGGTCTTTCTATACTTTCGGGTGCACATATGAAGATTTGCGAGCGAATTCTCTCTTTAATGAAAGATGCCGGAATATCTGACAAACCGGTGTTTGTAGGTGGAATCATTCCAGAAGACGATGCACAAGAGTTGAAGAAAGCAGGGATCTTTCAGGTCTTTGGACCGGGAACTCCGCTGAAAGACATAGTCAGTTCAATAAAGGAGATTTATGAAGCTCAAAGGACTGTATAGCTCTCAGCTGGATGTTTCTAAGGCCTTAACGGAGATTGAAAATGATAGGACTAAGGCTGACAGAATTATCAATAGTATGCCCGAGAGAGAGTATTTCGTCATCGGCGTGACTGGAAGTCCAGGTTCAGGGAAATCGACCCTTACCGACTATCTGGCATCTCTGAGTGCCGAAAACAGTAGAACAGCGGTAGTCGCAATTGATCCGTCGAGCCCATTCACGGGCGGAGCCTTCCTGGGCGACAGGATAAGGATGAAACGTTCTACAAGGGATGAAAGAGTTTTCGTGAGGTCTATGGCCAGCAGGGGAAATGTTGGAGGTCTTAGCCCATCGATATACGATACTGTAGAATTTCTTGGAAGAAGTGGCTTTGATAATATCTTCGTTGAAACAGTCGGAGCAGGTCAATCCGAGACGGATATAGAGAACCTGGCAGATCTTGTTATACTAGTTCTGGCTCCCGGCCTTGGAGACGATGTTCAGACTATGAAGGCCGGTATAATGGAGATAGGAGATGTCTTTGTTGTCAACAAGATGGACATTGCCGGTGCAAGCCAGCTGGCCGCTAGAGTAAAAGCGATTCTTGAGATGAGCGGGAAAAGTATCCCGGTTCTGTTGACAAATTCCATAAGCGGAGCTGGCATCGAAGAGCTACATACAGTGATTGGCGACTCTCTTGTTGATCTTCAGAAAACTGGAAAGATTGAGGAAATGAGGAACAGGCGAACTCTTTACCATAAATTGAACAGTGTATACCAGATCATAAAGGAAGACTTCGCAGAAAGTGTTAAACTCGAAGGATTACTTAGATATCTTCTTGAGAAGAGTGGGAGGTTGTCGAATTGAGGTCAGACAGAATCGACCATATTGGTGTGGCAGTGAAGTCGATTGAAGAACGACTCAGGTTGTACAGAGATCTTCTAAAGTTAGAGCTGACAGAGATTGAGGAACTGCCGGAAAGAGGTTTGAAAGTAGCTTTTATAAAGGCCGGAGATACTCGTATCGAACTTCTTGAACCCATTGCGGAGAACAGCCAGATTTCTAAGTTTCTTCAAACTAAGGGTGAAGGCATTCATCACATCGCTTTTCACGTCGATAACATTTCAGATGCAATCGAAGAGGCTTTGGCTATGGATATGACGCCTCTATCAAAGGAACCGCAAGATGGAGCCGGAGGAACAAAGATAGTCTTTCTTCATCCTAAGAGCACAGGCGGTATATTAGTAGAATTGGTAGAAGGATTCCACCGGGAGGGATGCTCTAATGGCTGATAATCTTGAAAGATTCTTAGAAATCGATCGAAAAATTAAACTTGGTGGCGGAGAAGACAAAATAGCGAAGCAACACAAATCTGGTAAGTTGACTGCTAGAGAACGAATCGAGCTGTTGGGTGACGAGGGAAGCTTTGAGGAGACTGACAGATTTGCAAAGCATAGAGCTACCAACTTTGGACTTGAAGGCAAAGACTTTCCTGCAGACGGTGTAGTAACTGGAATCTGTTCTGTTGACGGTAGAAAGGTTGCTGTATTTTCTCAGGACTTCACTGTTCAGGGTGGTTCTCTTGGAGAGATGCATGCAAAGAAGATAATGAAGATACAGGATCTGGCTTTGAAACTCGGTATCCCCATTGTCGGAATAAACGATTCCGGAGGGGCCAGAATTCAGGAGGGAGTCGATTCGCTATTCGGATATGGCGGCATCTTCCACAGAAACACAATTTCATCGGGTGTAATCCCCCAGATTACAGTAATATGCGGCCCTTGCGCGGGTGGTGCTGTCTATTCGCCCGCCATAACTGATTTCATTGTTATGGTGCGCGATAACTCACAGATGTTTATTACTGGTCCCCAAGTCATAAAGGCCGTTACCGGTGAAGAGACTTCAATGGAAGAACTCGGCGGAGCGCTGGTTCATAATACCAAGAGTGGAAATGCCCATTTTATAGCAGATAGTGATCGAGATGCAATGCTTATGGTACGTGAACTTCTTCAGTACATGCCTCAGAATAACACTGAAGAGACTGAAAAACTCCCCGATGTGCAGGTCGAGAGAGTCGATAAGCTCCGAGATATCATCCCGGACAATCCCAGACAGTCATACAACATAAAAGACGTTATAACAAATATTGCGGATGAAGGTGAATTTCTTGAAGTCCATGAACAGTATGCAAAGAACATGGTCACGGGATTCGCAAGAGTAGGCGGCAGGGCCGTAGGAATAGTAGCAAATCAGCCACAGGTGTTTGCCGGGTCTCTAGATATAAACGCTTCAGATAAAGCAGCAAGGTTTATACGGTTTCTAGATGCCTTCAACATACCTATCCTCACCTTTGTAGATACACCTGGCTTTCTACCCGGAGTCTCTCAGGAACATGGCGGCATAATAAGGCACGGAGCAAAGCTCCTTTACGCATACAGCGAAGCGTCCGTCCCAAAGATCACCGTAATCCTGAGGAAAGCTTATGGAGGGGCTTACATTGCTATGGGAAGTCAGCATCTGGGAGCCGACATGGTTTTTGCATGGCCAGGGGCGGAGATCGCCGTTATGGGACCTGAAGGAGCTGCGAATATTATCTTCCGAAAAGATATAGAAAGTGCAGCCGAACCTGAGAAAATGCGCGAGAAGAAGATCGAGGAGTACAAAGATCTCTTTGCGAATCCATACGTTGCAGCTTCAAGAGGCTACATAGAATCTATAATAGACCCCGCCGAGAGTGGAATAAGGATACTTAAGGCTCTTGAAATACTCGATACAAAGGTTGAGGGTAGACCTGCCAAAAAACATGGTAATATACCTCTTTGAGGTGGTATAGATGAACCAATATTTGCAAATAACGATTATTGGTATTGGCATCGTTTTTCTTGCCCTTGCCATGCTTTTTCTGATTTTCAATGTTTTGGGCAGGCTTTTTTCTCGAGAAAACCATAAAGAGATAAAACTGAAGGAACTGGCTCCCGTCACAAAAGCAAATAGCTCAAATCAGGATTCAGGGAGTGTTGATCTGGAAGAAATCGCAGCTATAAATGCCGCTGTATTTGCCACGCTGGGGCATAGCG
>LVBU01000374.1 GCA_001603185.1 Thermotogales bacterium Thermo_02
GGTTCATTCCCTCGTGTGCAGCGTGGGTCATTGACAGTCTAAACCATCCCTTAGAACTTCCCGCCGTTGTCCAGCTCCGGTTCCAAGGAACGCCCAACTTGGTCAAGAACCTGGCTATGCCCAACGCCCGTTTGCATTGTTTTAAACGATAGCATCTTAATCTACGACGAAGCCAAGCTTCAAGGTTGCGAAGACGACTTTTCATCTTTGCGTGCTTGAAGTAGTTTAGCCAGCCTCGTAGAACGGGATTTAGCTCGCTTATTAACTGATCGAAGCTAATGCCCCTGTTGCGTTTGGTAAGCGATTTTAGTTTCGCCTTGAAGCGTTGTTCGCTCTTTCGGCTTAATCCTAAACTCCCGCCTTTTAAGATAGTATGGCCGAGATAATTGAGTTGATGAGGACGGACGATATGGCTCTTTTCCTTGTTTATTCTTAATCGCATCCGATTTTCGATAAACTTGGAGAGGCTTTGCATCGATCGCTCCGCGGCTGGTTCGCTTCCGACCATTATGATAATATCATCGGCGTAGCGTACAAAGCAGTGTCCTCTCCGCTCTAACTCCTTGTCCAGTTCGTCTAAGACGATATTCGACAACAGGGGTGATAGTGGGCTGCCTTGCGGTGTCCCTTTCACCCGTTGATTGGCCATCCCCCCGATTAGCATTCCTGCTCGAAGAAATTTACCTATCAACTTAAGTACGCGCTTGTCACCAACGCGAGTACTTAACTGCCAAAGCAATCGGTCGTGATTCACCTCGTCAAAGAATTTTGCCAAGTCTATGTCGATAACCCAATCCTTTCCTTCGGCCACGTATTCGCCCGCTTTACGTAATGCTTGATGAGCGTTACGCCGTGGACGAAAACCGTAGCTGTATTCGGAGAATATAGGGTCATAACGTTTCGACAGTACTTGGCTTATCGCTTGTTGTACCAAGCGATCTTTGACCGTGGGAATACCCAGTTGGCGTTTCCCGCCATCAGGCTTCGGGATTAATACCTCTTTAACTGCCGTAACTTGGTATGTGCCTGTCATTAACTGGCGTTGAAGTTCTCGGTGGTGGCTGTTAAGCCAATCTCTAAGTTCGTCAACGGTCATCCCGTCAATGCCCGCACTTCCCCTGTTACTGATTACTTGCCGCAATGCGGCATCAAGATTCTTTAAGTCCGTTATATCACTCATTAAATCTTGGGTTAAGGCTCGTTCCTCTCTGCAACCTGACAACCACTCGTCCCGTACCAAACCGCTTCCTGAACTGAATACGTCAGTCCCCTTCACCTTTTGGCCACGCTCCCATTCGTCAAAAAGACTCATCTGTAAGTTCCCGTGTTTACCTGGGTTCATAATGGTCGTTACAATTTACAAAATAACTGCTCCTTAATTGAAAATTCAGCCCTTCCCTGTATTGACGTTACTCAATATTTATAGCGGTACTATGGCCTCTGCTGACTTCTCTGCCCCTTTCGGGTTAGAGACCTCCTACGTTAAGTGCATTATCTTCCTGTTAATACTACTGCATTTACTACCCCGGGTTACGGACGGCTTTAGGGCGTCTGTGTTTATTGCCACATTACCCCCCGGGTAAGCCTTAGTATGCAGTTTCTGTTCGTTAGTACCAACTTTTGTTTTAGGCTTCTTTCAGGTTATACCTCGCGGTAACACCCTTGCCATCAACTAACGGTTCTCGCCAAAATAAGCCCGCTCGGGACTTTAACCCTATAGATAATGAACATGCATAGCAAACAAAAAAGCCCCCTGATCAGGGAGCTTTTTTTGTATTGTTCTGTCACTTCACCTTATCGAACCGGATCACTCTTGCTTTCTGAAAGCCTGTTTTACCCTTTCAAAATCCTCTTTCCAGGCCTCGCTAACCTTGGAAAAGAAGCTGATTGCGCTCTCTCTTACCACATCCCATCTACTCTCGGCAATATCGTCGAACGTTGTCAGTTTTTCCGCCAGCTCATCCCTCAGGCTCTTCAACTTTTCCAGCTGTTCTGCATACTCATCACGGGCTT
>LVBU01000027.1 GCA_001603185.1 Thermotogales bacterium Thermo_02
TGGTAATCGCAATCGGTGGGGATCGCAGGAGTAGCGACCCGTCCGTCTTTATCCAAAAGAACGGTCAGGAGCTTGTCGCTGGACAAGTACAGACTAAGTTCGTCAAGAGGGATAAGCTTTAGGTCAATCCGGTTTCCATCGGTAAAAAGCATTAAATATGAAAACCAGTTACCAGGCTGCGGAGGAAACAAGGACATAGCTTCCGGCTTTTGCATTATAATCCGTTCGCCAAAATAGTCAAGCCAGACATCATCCTTTTTGAAAGACTCCAGATCCGTGACAAGATATGATATATCATAGTCCTGAAACCGGTCTTTCGGAGCATTTATGTTTGTCCGGGAGCCTTCCATCCCTACCACCCGGACTCGTTGATCGTTTTTAGCGAAGTTCAAAATCAGTTCCAGCATCTCTGCTTCCGTGCGCATGCTCATCATCTCCTCCTAATATTCAATTATTAATCTTCTTTTCTGGCCGCGATCAAGAGCATCTTCTGGCGTAGCTAATCCTTCATTCCAGGCTCATTCAGAAGATCAGCGGCGGACTGCAAATACACAGACTCCGTTATTCACAAGGAGCCGATCAGTCTCCATTTTCGTCGGAGCCATCCATAGTTTTGAAGCGCCTCAATAGTCACTTATATTGAAGCCCATGAAGGATGAGTGATTCACGAAGTGTGTATTGGAAAGAGTGGTGGAGTTTCTATTTCAGCGGCGCTATTTTTCTTATGGGTTGTAGAGACTTTGCATCATCCCATGCCGCCGAAAGATCGTTCTGGTGCATTGAGGCCCACTCAATTACAAGTCCCAGGGCTCTGTGAGGTAAGGCTCCCGCGATGACTGCCAGTGATTCTATTTCTATAATAGCTTCGTGTTCACCATAGTGAGCATGAAAGTGTGAAGGAAGATGATCTTCGTAGTACACATAGATTACTATTCCATAGAAGCGACTGATTTCAGGCATTCACACATTGGCCTTTGCTTTAGGGAAGATATCTTCTGCCTTTTTTCTCGTTATTTTCAGAAAAAGAGAATCAGCACAGATCTCAAGCTCTTCTCCCCATGCCAATGCTCTGCCGTCCCTGATAATGTTAACGCCCTTAAAAAACTCATCATTCTTTAGAGGACTGAAAAGAGGAGATGCGGCCAGTTCATGAAAGTCCACAGTTCCTACTACTCCATTTTCGAAGGTGAGTTTTACCTTCAGCCCTTCAGTAGCTTCTGCCTGAGCTATTCTTATCATAATTCACCCCCTTCTCTGCTTGAATTATAGCACCGCAAGCATTAGAAACTCACAAAAGAGGGACTCCATTTAGCGAGAGGAACATCCTACAGCCAGTAAAGGCTTTGCCTTCGCCAGTCTGCTTGCGCAGGCCTGTATCGCTTCGCGGGCGAAGAGCGGTGTTTGGTGGCTGGTGAATGGTGATTAGTGATTGGTGGATGGTGAAGAGTGGAGTAACGAGCCTGGGGTTTGGGGTCTAGAGTCTGGTAAGAACGAGATCCCGTATAGAACCATTACGGGATGACAGTGCGGGAGCATTCACGGAATGATAGCCCCTTCCTGTCATGCCGGACCCCGATCCGGCATCTGGGTCTTTGCTCAGAAAGAGTAAGAA
>LVBU01000028.1 GCA_001603185.1 Thermotogales bacterium Thermo_02
GTATGTTCTAATCAGATCTTATATCCAGATCTATTTACTTCAAGGATTATTCATGCTTGTGGTGGCTCAATCGATCATGGCGATAAACAGTTCCGCCGGTAACGGTTTCGGGTGGCTAGATTCTCTCGGCCTTGCGGTATGGCTTACAGGATTCGTCTTTGAAGCTACTGCCGATAGGCAACTGAGGAACTTTGTCAAAACAAAGAGACCGGGAGAGATTATGAAATCCGGTCTCTGGAGATACTCAAGGCATCCCAACTACTTCGGGGAAGCCGTACAGTGGTGGGGAATCTTTCTTCTTGCGCTCTCTGTGGAAGGTGGAGCCTGGACAGTAATCAGCCCGTTATTCATAACATTTCTCTTGCGGTTCGTATCGGGAGTACCTTACCTGGAGAGAAAGTACCGAGAGTATCCTGATTTCAGAGAGTACATGAAGGAGACAAATGCCTTTATACCGTGGTTACCCAGAAAGAGATAAAGAAGTAGTGATTACATGGAGATAATATACTCTTCGATTTTCGCCTATCTTGTCGGATCAATCCCCACCGCTTATCTCATAGGCAGAGTGTTTTTCGGTTTCGATATTCGTAAGAAGGGAACTGGAAACATGGGTGCCTCAAATATGGTATCCGTTAAGGGCTGGAAAATCGGCATATTGACGGGCGCAATTGACTTTATGAAGGGTATGGGAACGATTCTCATACTTAAGGGCGTTATGCCTCACTGGAATTACCAGATACTGTTTATGGCAGCTACTTTTGCGACTATTGGGCATATGTATCCGGTTTTTCTCAAGTTCAAAGGTGGAAAGGGTACGGCAACGCTGGCGGGTGGGCTTATAGGTCTGGACTATCAGGTCGCACTTATCTGCATGACCATTCTACTTGTCTTTCTTGCGCTTACAGATCACGCCGCTCCTGGAGTTATAGCAGTCTCAACGGTCATGATTTTTCTCTACAGGTTATTTGGCTATCGGTGGGGGGTATCGTTGCTTCTTGTTCCCATAGCGATTCTGATGATAGGAAGAAACTTTGAAAATCTTCACAAAATCTCTAGCGGAAGTGAGACTGGACTGAAGGCCCATATAAGAAAAAAGAGAATGGAAAGAGAGAAAAGTCAGGATAACCAAGCCGGCCTTTAGATACCCAGGTACACCTTTCTCACGTCTTCGCTTTCGAGAAGTTCGTCCGCCGGTCCCTCAAGAGTAACCTTTCCCGTCTCAAGAACATACGCATACTTCGATATCTCCAGCGCTTTCGCGGCGTTCTGCTCTACAAGAAGGATCGTCACGCCCTTTCTATTTAGCGTCTGAATTGCATCAAAAACCTCTTCAACGACAATCGGCGCCAGCCCAAGAGACGGCTCATCCATCATAATGAGATCGGGATTGGCCATCAGGCTTCTACCAATTGCCAGCATCTGTTGCTCACCCCCGGAAAGAGTTCCGCCCGGCTGCTTGAGTCTTTCTTCAAGTCTCGGGAATAGAGCGAAGACCGTCTCGAAATTGGACTGAATTTCTTCCTTATCTTTTCGATTGTAAGCTCCCATCAGCAGGTTTTCTTTCACACTCAAATTCGGGAAGATCCGTCTCCCTTCTGGAACAAGAGAAACACCTATTTTGCTGGTCCTGGCGGCGCCAAGTCTTGTTATATTTCTCTCTCTAAAGACAACGGTTCCACTGACCGGTCTTATGAGTCCGCTTATGGCTCCGAGTGTAGTACTCTTTCCAGCCCCGTTTGAACCTATCATTGTCACAATACTGCCTTTTTCCACATAGAAGCTTATTCCCTTTACTGCCTTTATCGCCCCATAGTTAACCTTAAGGTTTTCAACTTTCAGAATCTCAGTTTCCAAGTGTAATCCACTCCTTGCCCAGATAAGCCTCTATTACTTTCTTATCCTTCTGAACATGTGAGGGATCACCTTCGCTTATCGTCCTTCCGTAGTCCAGAACCATTATTCTCTCGCAAAGGCCCATCACAAGTTTCATGTCGTGTTCTATAAGCAGTACAGTCAGATTGAAGTCGTCCCTGATCCTGCGAATTGTCCTGATAAGCTCGGCCGTTTCCGAGGGATTCATACCGGCGGCCGGTTCATCCAGAAGGAGAAGCGACGCCCCGGTCGCCATGGCTCTTGCTATTTCCAGAAGACGCTGCGCACCATACGGCAAAGAGGCGGATTTATCATTCGCCATTGCCGAAATACCGAGTACTTCAAGAAAATCAAGCGCCCGTTCCTTCATTTTGCTTTCTACGCTAGAGTATCCAAATCTGGTAACACTCTTGAAAAGCCATTTTGCGGCTTCCCCTCCACTGGAAATACTGTGATGTTGTGCAACCATGACGTTCTCCAACACGGTCAGATCCTGAAAGAGACGGATATTCTGAAAGGTTCTGGCAATTCCAAGGCGTGTTACCCTGTCAGGAATCAATCCGGTTATTTCCGAATCCTTGAAGAAGATCCTCCCGCTCGTTGGTCTGTAATGACCGGTCACGATATTGAAGACCGTTGTCTTTCCAGCCCCGTTTGGTCCGATAAGGCCAAAGAGCTCGCCCTCTTCAAGTTCAAGATTCAAATTCCCTACGGCCGTTAGACCGCCGAATTTCATCGTTAGATCTTCCAGCTTGAGTATCTTCACTTTCTACCCCTCCTGAACAAAGAGGCGACTCCATCCCATGTAAACTCTTTTCTTCCCATAATACCTCTAGGCCAGAAGATCATTATTATCACGAACAGACTCGAGAAGACGAGCATCCTCATTCCTGAGATACCCATGATCTTGAAACCGAAAACATTCATAGGGCTTTCCAGGAAGCGCAGCCACTCACTCAAAAAGGCAAAGAGAGCTCCTCCGATTATCGCTCCGGTAATACTGCCAAGGCCTCCGAGGACTATCATTATGAGAACATTGAAGGTCAACAGTATTCCTACTGTATTCGTTCTGGGATCAATAGTGCTCAGCCAGTGAGCATAAAGCGAACCGGAAATTCCAGCAAAGAAACCTCCAAAAACAAAAGCCATCAGCTGGTGTTTGAAGACGTTTATGCCCATGGCCTGTGCCGCAACTCTATCCTCTCTTATGGCCCTGAGAGCTCTCCCGAAAGAACTGTACGAGAGACTGGTGATACAGGCTACAGTAACAAGCAGCCAGCCCCAAGACCACCATACAGTAGTATAGTCTGGCAGAGCCTTTAATCCGAGAGCGCCGTTAGTAAGCCAGTTAAGGTTCAATGCAAAGATCCTTATTATCTCGGAGAAACCGAGAGTCGCTATAGCGAAGTAGTCCCCCGAAAGCCTCAAAGACGGCCATCCCACAGCAAAGGCGAAAAGTGCGGCTACCAAGCCGGCGATTATTGTAGCCCAGAAGAACGGTATCTGGATCGAATTCAACGGCCAGATCAATTTATCGATAAGGAAAGTCATCTCCTTTTGCTGTGGAGAGAGAGTTAGTAGTGCCGACGTATAGGCTCCTACCGCGATAAAGCCGGCGTGTCCGAGGGAAAAGACTCCCGAGATACCGTTTACCAGAGTGAGACTAACGGCCATTATTCCGTATATCCCGATCAGTGTTATTATCCTGGAGTAATAGCTGTTTAAGAACTCTTGA
This sequence comes from Thermotogales bacterium Thermo_02, assembly GCA_001603185.1. Taxonomy (GTDB): domain Bacteria; phylum Thermotogota; class Thermotogae; order Petrotogales; family Kosmotogaceae; genus Mesotoga. The sequence continues at coordinate 3,608 of LVBU01000028.1, forward strand.
GAAAGCATAAGACCAAAAGCGATGACCACTACTGCTACAAGTGTTAGTATAACTCTATTCTTTATCGACACTTTATCACACCTTCACTATGTCTGGCTTGCCCATGAGGCCCGACGGTTTTACCGAAAGGATTATGATCAGAATGAAGAAAGCGAAAGCGTCTCGATAACCGGCCGCGCCGGGCAGTAATCCAACCATCATTATCTCTGTGATCCCGAGAATCAGACCTCCTAAGACCT
>LVBU01000375.1 GCA_001603185.1 Thermotogales bacterium Thermo_02
CGGAAAGGAGAAGGCTATCTCTTCACCGGTCGAGGGACCTCCACACCAATCGGAGAAGGCGACGGAAATCCTCTGTGTAGTTCCATCTTCATAAACCAGAACTGCCTCTCCCGCGTAATTTCCATGATTCGCCGAACCGAGTATGCATATGCTCTTATAAGTCTGAGGCACGAATGTTATAGCCTGTCCGATAAGGCGCATATTGTCGTTGCCCTTTGTGTTCAGTATGAACCTGGTTTCGGGAAGCACCAGTTTTCCGTCGACAAGACTCTTCTCGATTTCGACTGCTGGATAAGAAGCTCCGAAGATACCCTGAGGATTATCGAAGTTTGAACTCTTTCTATCGTCGGCCGTGGCTATCCCATCGTTGTTGAAGAGAGAACTCAGATCCAGATGCACAAAGTCCCCATCTTCAATAAGATCTACTGCCAGGGTCGGAATCTGAATGACCCTTCTTTCAGCGGAGATGATCCTTCCCGGAAGACTTGAAAGACCCTTCTCGAAGCCTATCTCTCCTTTGAAATTCAAAACGACCGTCTCATCAATTTCGGGAATATAAAAAGCAACCAGTTCGGGTAGGAGTACTATCTGATCAATATCGAATCTTCCGCTTTCGACTCTTCCACCAACAGTTAGCGTTGCCTCCCGCCCGGTTCCAATAATCTTTCCAATCCTGGCTATAGCTCTACGAACCGGCTGAATCCTTCTTTCAGCTCTAGAATCGCCAAGCCTGAGCGTGAAAGAGATCTCGCCGGTCTGAACTTCGCCCGCGGCAATGAACACGGAGTAAGGAACGGGTGGAAGTGACAGGCCTTCTCTGAGACTGAAGACTCCCTTCACACTAAGCGCAGCGTTTGCAGATATACCCACTCCCTGGAACACGTCAACTTCCGACAGGCCCGCTCTCATGGTTTCGGCTTCGATGACTTTTGCTGGAGTAAGCGACTCGATAGAACCAGAGAAGTACTTTTCGTATTCTTCCGGAAGCCTTGCGATTCTTTCCAGCGAAAGCAACATCGAGATCGTAGATTCCGCTCCGGCGTTCTTGTTTATGTGAGAGAATTCCATTCCATCGTAACCCTCACCGTTTGGTCCTATCATGGCCTGGCCGAGTGAGTTTAACCCTTCAAACCAGCTCCCCAAAAGTGCCGTTATTACTGCAACTTCATGAGAACCGGTAAGCTCGAAGAGAGTAAAACCCGAACCAATAGCAGCTTCGGCGGCGTAGGCGATCTGCGGAAAGACTTGCAGAAAGCTCGACATAGAGTAAATAGGACCGGCAGACAGGAGGAGCATGGAGCTCAGTTTGAAGGCATCGGTCGAGAGAGCCAGTAATTCGTCATCCTCCAGAACTGCCGAGGCAAGAGCCATCGCTTCGAGTTGTCTGGAACCCCAGCCATGCCAGAGCGGGGTCGCCTCTCCCGGTGCGTTTTCGTCTACAAAACCGTGGAAGATCGAGTCGCTGTCCTTTATCAGTTTAGCTTTTAGAGCACTCGCACAACGCTCAATAAAGCCTTTTACCTGTATATCGTTGCCAATGTAGTAAAGCTCTATCGCTCCAAGCAACGCTACTGATGAGATATCGGTATAGCCTTGTATTAGACCGTTTCTCTCGAAGTTTAGCAGCGTTCTAAAGGTCCTCCAGGCGGCCTTTGCAAGCTCCATCGAATAAGAAGAGTCTATCTCGCTCAGAACTCTCGATCCCACCGACAGAGCCCATAGCCCTCTTGCGGCCCACCAGTTTCCACCTTTGCGCGAAGTAGGACCGTTGCGATTTATGCTTCCATCGGAAAAGACGAAGTTGTAGAAATCACCGTCATTATCCTGCATCTCGAGCAGAAAGTCGAGTGCTTCGCGGGCCCTGATGTAGTATAGTTCACTCTTTGAGGTTTCGAAAAGCCTTAGATAAAGCAGGGCTGCTCTTGCAACGTCGTCTACGCAAGTTACACCCTCACCCGGTGCTTCTATGTGTCTGTAAGATCCATCGGGTCTTCTATCTGCATATATCCAGTATCCTATTTTCGTCTTTCCTTCAATATTGAATTCGTCCCTCAAGAATTCCAGGTGACTCAGATTAAGCCCAACATCTATACCGAAGATAAGTACGGGAAGTATTATCAAAGCAAGGATCATCGATTTCTTCATCGTAATCGGCCTCCTTTCAACAGATAAGGGCGAGCAAGTGCGCCCGCCCTTTATGTTAGCATTCACGAACAGGTCTTACTACTCGCCGACTCTCACTGACTGGATTTCGGCTTTCTTTAGTTCCACAAACTCTATTGAATCGGTGATGCTATCGGCCGAATAGACTGAATAGACTCTGTTGAAACCAACGACATCTCCTGCGATGAAGTGGGCGACATAGTCCTCCCACTTTGAAGAGATAGCACCTTTAGTACTCGCGAAGGCGTCTATCTCTCCGGGCATCCATTCAAAGTATCCGTCGCGGAATTCCCTGCTCTCGTAGACCCAGGTCAGTCCTCCCATCCAGTCCTGGTAGTTGGCAGTTATCATCGGAACTACCGGATTGATCTCGGCGACACCTGTCTTCAGCGAAGGAGAGTAGTTAGATCTCCAGCTTTCCTGGGAAGCGAAGATATAGGTCGCACCCCACCATAGAGGTCTCATGGAATCCACCGCCGGGAATACAATGTAAGGTCTGTTGCCGGCGTACATGATCGCGTTTCTCTCTAGCCAGTATTCCAGAGGGGTTATGTTTAGCTGATCGGCCCATAGAAGTCTCCTGAACACTGGAAGGGTGTGTACCGTGTCTTCGGCTATATCTGTAAGTGGCCTGGTAGCCATAATCTGAAGTTTCATCAGATCGGTGTATGTACCGAATTCAAAGATGTTATGTGTAACTATGTCCCCGTTGTTGAAGATAGTGGTTATTATCTTCTGTTTCAGACCGAGGAATGGTTTTCCTTCCAGTGTACTGACGACGGTCACGCCAACCGGTCCGGCCGGAAGCACGGCGACTTCTATTACCGGGAAATCTCCGGATGTCTTCTCTTCGTGTCTTCCATACTCGCCATCGACATAGTAAGTCGATCCTACCCAGCCGGCGATCCTTACAATACCGATCTCATCGATTATCGTTCCTTCGACATCTCCAAAACCCGTTACCCTTACGAGACCTTTGGCATTTACGGTTGCCTTCAGCCCTCCGACTTCAACAAGCCAGTTTCCATCTTCTGGAACGACTTTTCCAGTCGAACCGTAATCTGGAGCTTCAATATCAAAATCATCACTCACCAGTATCTCGGCGGGCCCTGTAATGAGAAATGAAAAGACATCTCCGGATGAGAGTCTTCCGCTAAGATCGGCATCGTCGATCTGGTAAGGGACTTCCACACCGTCCTGAATTACCCTGAGCGAATCCCAGTTCGCGTCGAAGTCTACCCCAACAAGATCGAGAAGACTACTCATAGACAGAGAAACCGCAACGGGTCCTCCGGTAAAAGAACTTACAGAAACCGGTACCCTTACTGTCTCAGCGATCAAAAAC